>CAZNNK010000800.1:0-3659 GCA_964574085.1 uncultured Coleofasciculus sp. | reverse complement strand
GACGTACCCAGCAATTAGATCGGAAAAGGCAAAATCTCTGGTGTTGCCCATTATTGAATTCCCTTTAATATTGGATTAAAAACAGTAAAACGTAGACGTAATTTAGGGGCAAATTGAGGAGGAAAAATTCCGAATCCAACCGATAACCTCAATTCCCAACCTGCCCTAACTCACGTTTTAAGCGTTGACCTTATCTTTGGTTTCAATCTCCTCTAAAAATACCTGCATAAATTCTTCAACCACACCAGGATGTCGCCCTGATATTAAATTACCATCGATATAGGTAGCAGCGGTTTCCCCACCTTCATAAACAATGGTTCCCCCAGCATTTTCCACATCACAAATAATGTTGTGAGCGCAGGTAACTTTACGCCCTTTGAGCAAGTTGGGATCAGCACAAAATAGCCACATACTATGGCAAATCGTGCCAATTCTTAAATCTCCAGCATCCATCGCCTTAACGGCTTCACGCAGAAACGCTACGGCTGGTGCATTATTAGACTGTCCCGATTGAACATTAACTTGGTAGCGGAGGCGATCCATGGCATAGCCACCGATGAGAATAATGCCTGTGTAATCGGTTGGCTTTCTATCCTTAAAATCGACGCTCACGGTAACGTCTGCTTCATGATCGTTTCCCTTGAACGTGAGTTTTTCTTGACCCCAAAGATTAGAAATATATTCGATTTCGTAGCCATGTCCAGGAAAAAATTCGCCAAAGCGTCGATATTCGGTTTCATCAAAATGTTCTTCAACCAGAACACCAATTTTTCCTTTTGTTTCAGTAGTCATAATTTCCTTTCTCTTGTCTCAATTACAGCTTTCCCGAAATAGAAGGTAGAGGGCGATCCGAGCAAAGTGAGTGGGTTCCAGTTGTTAATTGATGCCAGCGGGTCGTCCCGACAAACCCTCACTGGTGTTTCTTTGATACCTAATACCGTTATACCGTTTCGCTTAAAACAACGTTGTCAGCCTTCCATTGGATGAATTGTTTGTGGCTATCATTTAGCGAATTGGTAATTTATTTTGACTTTTATCTTTTTACTTTTTACTTGTTTGGGCATCAAGAACTTCATTCAACATCCCGAAGCAACCCGCCGCCTTATTGAACCCTGCATAGACGCATAAAAACAGAAGCAGTTCCTCAATTTCCTCACGGGTAGCGCCTTGCTTCATTGCCATATTGACATGCGCCCCGAAGGGATTACCGGGTCCAGTCTGATCCTGATTAACCACATCAATAGCAATCGTAATCAGGGCTTTCGTTTTTTGATCAATCAGGGGTAAACCCCAAGCCTCACCCGCTACACGGGTACAAAAATCACCAAACTTCGGATTGATACGATTTAACCCAGCCTGCAGTTCTTTGTCATCTAGAACAGCATTTTTATCGGCGTTATTCTCTGTCATCTTAGGCAGTTTTAATCAATTTTAGCAGTTCATTTGGTGCAAAAACATCACGATAGAACGTGAGTTGCTCAGTTTTGAGGTAGCAACCGCCTCGATGTCCCCGCCGCACCCAAGTCACATTTCCCTTGGCAATCGTTTCGTTGGTTTCGTTGTCCTCACACTTCCATTCAAAGAACGTATGTTCACCATAAAACATAACGATGGGCCAACACATGGTCACTCCGGGTTGAGCAATTAACGCCCACCAATGTTGTTCCCGTTCTTTTTGTTGCTCTAATCCTTGATAGGGACCATCTTGGCAGAAATAAACCAGATCATTGCGATATTCTCCAGTTAAAATGTCGCCGCGTCCCTGTCTCAGGGCTTCACAATGGGTGGGCCACCATTCTTTATTTTCTTGTTCAATTTGTTCTAGGGTATAATCCGCGCCAATCTGTGGCAGTGTTGCTTCTTTCATTGCCACAATGTCTTCACCCTTCTGGATGAGTTTTTTCTGGAGATCATCGGCAACTAATCCAGGTCGGAAATAGTCAGCCGCCAAGTCTTTGTAGTAGTTAATTCGCTTGCTCATAAGCAATCTGATTCCTTTGTTGACCAGCAGGTTGGCGTAAATTTTCCTAGGGCAGCTTAAGACGCTTGAAGCAATACCTTTAGGCATCTTTGTAGAAGGATACTCATAAAAATGAACCCGTTACAATGGAAAAAATCAAGGTAGCGTTGGAAATTTTCGCGATCGCCTGTGGCGCTGACCTTTAGTGCAGTGTAGCTGCACAAGTTCAGGACAAATCAATCACATTATTTGCCCTTTCTGTATCCTTCGCTATTGACATTTCCTTAGCTTAACTCCACGTCGCTTCGGCTAAACTTGTCAAGTTCTGATAACTTAAACTATTCTTTCCCCCTTCAGCGGTTTAAATGTTCCAATCAGATGCACGTCTCAACAAAACGTCATAATTGCTCAATTTTCACCCCTTTTCCAAAATAATCTACGAATTTTCAAGGGTTACGGCGATTGTGAGTCACTTGTGCGATTTTCAGGTATACTATCTATGGTGGGTTTTTTGTAAGCAAAACTAATCCCAACACGGCTAAATACCTTGAATTTTCGTAGAACTTTGTATAATTTATGGTTTTCGTCTCACTGCCAATGTCCCCTTGAACGCATGTATTTTGTTAAACTTACGATAAAAATCATTACAAGGTATTGACAAAAACACAGGGTACACAAACTGGAGTTTAGACGACGATGGTAGTAGAGACGTTGCATGCAACGTCTGGAACATCAATGATCTGTCCTAACTGTCTTGGCGGTTGCTAGACTTGCCTTAGTGGTCAAAAAAGGTAAAGCCAGACCCAAAAAACGGTTAAAAAAGACCTCTTAATCTCTAGTTTTTCAGTGATTTCCGTTAAAATGGTGGAATAGATTTTACGGGAATCAAGACCTCACATCACTATGATTCGTCTGCCGACCCAATCCAATCCCCCCCAATTTCCCCGGCAAACCTTGCCCACAATGTACGATTTGCCCAGTGATAATCCGGAGGACCCTGGATTGCCCGATGAGTTCCATTTTTTTCAACCGCTGCTACTCCTGTTAACCTTTCAACCAACCAATTGGGATTGGGAACAGGTGTTTTCTGCCTGCGACTTGAATCTTTATTACGATGTTAATCATACTCACTGGTACAAGCGTCCCGATTGGTTTGGGGTTGTCGGGATTCCTCGTTTATATGAACAGCGAGATTTGCGCTTAAGTTATGTGATTTGGCAAGAAGAAATTAGTCCCTTTGTGGTGGTCGAGTTATTATCTCCAGGTACGGAGGATGAGGATTTGGGACGGACAGTAGCCAAAGCTGGAAATCCACCCTCGAAATGGCATGTTTATGAAAAGATTTTGCGGGTACCGTACTATGTGATTTTTAGCCGCTATACCTATCAGCTGCAAATCTTTCATTTAATTGAAGGGAATTATCAACGGGTGAATTTAACCGATAATCGGTTGGTGATACCCGAGTTAGGATTAAGCTTGGGATTGTGGTCAGGACGGTTTCGTGAGATTAACGGACGATGGTTGCGATGGATGACGCCTTCAGGAGAGTTGATTCCCACGGATAATGAGCAAGCAATTCTCGCCGAACAACGGGCTACCGCCGCACAAGAACAAGCCATGTTAGCCGAACAACGTGCGATCGCCGCCGAAGAACGCGCTCAACAGGAAGCCCAACTGGCACGATTAGCCGAAGAACGCG
>CAZNNK010000799.1:0-3665 GCA_964574085.1 uncultured Coleofasciculus sp. | reverse complement strand
AAGTTATCCTGGGTTGAGGAATTATCTGGCGACGACGGCGGTAAATTTACAGGTTTCTCATCAAGCAACTCGAGAACTGAATTAGGACTATAGTACTCCAGCACGGGTGCAGGTAATCCCGCTAACCATAGCTGTGCTATTTTGCCCTTTTCTTCAATCCCCGTGACGACTCCATCTGCTCCCAAGGGGGGATTGGGGGATAGATAATAGGCAAGCAGGGGATTTTGGCTCTTTTGACCCGTTAACTGAGGCTGTTGCTCATTACCCGCGAATTGATTCACAATCCCACTGGTGCGACTGACGCTAACCTGAACACTGGTTGCAGCCGTGGCTTGCCACAGATGCTGAGTTAGAGCATAGGTAAATAAACCCGCACTAAAGCCATTCCATTGCACCTCAGTTGCAGGTTGAGACGAACCCGCCGCCGCTAACACCAGTCCCGGCATTTGCATGGACTTATCCCATGATTTCCAGGGTTTTGATGAGGCTTTGATCCGCTGCACCAGTTGCTCTTGAAACGCCAGTTCGTCTGGATTCGGCGCTGGGGCGGCTTGGCGGGGAGAAGAGCGGACTTTGAGACTTCCTTGGAGAAGATTCGCCGCTTGCGTATGACTGGTATCCAGAACCGTCGTCACCTGATCCGTGGCGAGCGATCGCAACAGCAACGCCAAGGTTTTGACTAAAAAATCATTCGCCGCCGGTTCGCCTTTTGTGGGTAAGATCCCATCCACGGGTATAAAACTGTTTTGCAAGGGTATCGACGAGGTTACGGTTTCGTCCGGCTGAGGGATTTGCACCTGGCTACCGTAACCACTGAAGTGGAAGACAACCACATCACCCGCCTCGGCTTGCTTGGTCAAATGTTCAATAAACGTGGTTTCAATCGCCTCGCGAGTGGCTTGGCTATTCGTCAGCGTCACGATATCGTCACGCTTGAACCCAAACCGATGAATTAACAGTTCTCGTTGCAACTCCACATCCGTTACACACCCTGCCAAAGCTGTCGTGCGCGGATACTCATTGATCCCCACCAGAAGTGCCAGCTTACGTCCACCGGGTTGTGCCAGCACCTGAAAATAACGCTCCAACAGAGGCACGGCTAAACTCTTATCACCGAGGAGTGATAGTACCGTTTCACTGACTCCCAGTGCTGCCAACCCCAAGCCAGCTTTTTGCAGGAAAGTCCGCCGATTCAGTCCCATATTAGCCATCTACGCTGTTAATCTCAGCTATCAGCCTACCAGGAATAGGTTAGCGCGTTGTTATAAAGTTTTGAGTGTTGAGTTTATTCCCCCATCACCCCATCACCCCATCACCCCCTCACCCCATCACCCCATCACCCCCAGCTCAGATCTGTGGCGTCTTTCCTGACTGCTCCGAGTGGAGATTCAGAAAGAGGCGAATGCAGTGAGCCACTTTTTTGTAGTCCCAGAACGGATCAGCATCGGGAGTGATGGCTAAATGCTTACCTGAGTTCAAAACCAAAGCCACTCGCTCTATCTGGCGATCTTTGGCATCTCTAATCGTTTCTATCGTCACATCAACAATCTCAGCAAGGGGAAGTTCGATGGTCGTACCCCTGAGCAAACCCCGTTGCTTTAGCGTCATGCGATCGCGCACTTTGTCAAAGCTTAAGGTAACGACTTTCCCCTTCTGTGTCGCCACGAACAACCCCACGCCAATTAATAAACTGCCAAACAAATAACCAAACCAGCGATCGTCTTGCCGAACGTTCAGGGAGGTCTTGCTGGGATTCATCATAAAGGCATTAATTTGGGACACAATAGACTCTTGCTGATTACTATCGGCACTATAATCCGACGTGAAGGGAATTGCTCCGCTCCTCGTTAACAGGACAACCCGATAAGTATCATTACTCTCATTTCTCGGATCTATCTCAACGCTGGCATCTCGTAAACTGTCTAAAGGAATAGTTCTCACCTCGGCTCCGACTAACCGAGAGTTAACCAATTCACAACTGCCCATTTGTCCAGTTCGCTGACAGGTTAGGGCTGACCCGCCTTGAAAGGCAATTACCCCTAGCCCAACGGCGGCGAGAACACTACTCAAAAGCCACAGCAACAGCGGTCGGTGGCGGATGGTCAACTTGATGCGATTGTATTCTACGATATCCATTCGTTTTTTGTCTTTACCCTGAATTAGTCAATGAGCTAACTAATTTTTCTCGCTAATAACGTCTAGGATATCTTGACTACAGCTATTTAAACTTAAAACAAAATAAATCTTAATTATTGGTTGGTTTCAGCAAACCGAGTTAAGCTAAGTGTTAATCGTCTTTTATTTATGCGTTACATCCCCTAAAATACAACTGCATTAATGTAGGCTTGTCTCCTAAATTTGCTAATAATTAATCAAGATTTTACAAACTCAAAATGACGATTACCACTGTTAAGTTGGATTTTTACCACCGACTTAAACAGTCATCATTTCCTTTTACCTTGCTACCTTCTGCCATCTGCCCTCTGCCCTCTGCCTTTGTTTCTGCCTTCTATCTTGCCCTTGTGTCAGAATTAAGGTAACGTCTTGGATTTACGGTAATGGCTTGGACAACGGGACAGACGTTACAAAATGGCAAGTACACGATACAACAGGAATTAGGACGGGGACGTTGTGCGATTACCTATCGGGTCAAAGATGATACCGGAAAGGATTTTGTCGTCAAAACCCTCAATCAGGATATTCTCAGTCAACTTCCGGATGCAGAACGAACTAGCATCGAGTCAAAGTTTTGTGATGAGGCGCTGAAGCTGGAACGTTGCCAGCATCCTCATATTGTCCGAGTTTACCGCACGTTTAAAGAGGGGCAAGTTTTTTGTATTTTGATGGAGTATATCGCCGGGATTAAACTCTCTGACTTGGCGCTACCCATACCCCAAAAGGAAGCCTTGAATTATATCCAACAGGTGGGTGAAGCGTTAATTGAGGTACATCAACAGGGATTACTGCATCGGGATGTGAAGCCGGAGAATATTATGATACGCGCTGGAAAGCAGCAGGCGGTGCTGATTGATTTTGATTTAGCGGGGGAGTTTAATAATCCATTAACCTCTCGTTGGAAAGATAAGCAATTTGCCCCAGTGGAGTTAAGTTCAACGAACCGAGAACGGGGGGCGTATACGGATGTTTATTCGTTAGCTGCAACCTTGTACGTTTTGCTGACGGGGAAATTACCTGCAACCGCGTTAGATCGTTTGGATGATATCGCCGAGTTAGTTGCACCAAAGACGCTGAAGTCGGAGATTTCTGAACAGGTGAATCAGGCGATTGTTCAGGGTATGGAATTGGAACATCACCATCGTCCGCAAACAATGGAGGAGTGGTTAGAGTTGTTGGGAATCAGGCGAGGGATAAGGATTCCGGGAGTTCCGCAAACTAAAGCTGAATGGATGAACCTAGGGAAAATCGTGGGAGGAATTCTGGGGATAGCCGCCGCGATCGCGGGTATCATATCAATGACGGTTGATATTGGGGTTTGGTCTCCGGGTTCTTCTTCTCCCTCACCAGAGGAAACTAAATGAAGGGAAACCCCCCTCATCCCTTAGCCCCCCTTCTACCGCTAAGAGCTGGATGTTGTTGGTTTTAGTGTGGATGCAAGACAAGGAGGACAAGGAGGGCGGGTTTACGCATCTCCGGGCCCCCGACAG
>CAZNNK010000798.1:0-3667 GCA_964574085.1 uncultured Coleofasciculus sp. | reverse complement strand
TCAACTGTTTGTGGCCTGGTGCTGTAGTTGTTATGGATAATCTTTCAGCTCATAAAGTCGCTTCTATTGAGTCTATAATTGAGAAAGCTGGAGCCAAAGTAATTTATCTATCTCCCTATTCCCCCGATTTTAACCCAATTGAAAATTGCTGGTCTAAACTTAAACAGTATTTGCGTAAAGCAGCTGCTCGTTGTAGAGATACAGTAGAACAGGCTTTAGTTAATGCTATTGATTTAGTTACTCCTACTGATATTAGAAATTGGTTCGCTCATGGCTGTTACTGTACCACACCGTGTTAGAAAGTGCTGTATATTTAATCAAAGGAAACCAGATTAAGGGTAGACTAAGATTGGAGAACTCTTCTCCACAACCCCTACCCGACAAGGGGTTTGAATCACCCGCTGGCTTGGACGCGATCGCTCTTCGTGTGCGAAGCACGTATCGCACGCCGACCCAAAAATCTTGTGACTCTTGCTGGGTACTGCTACCTCCCGGATTTCTCACAAGTTTTGCGATCGCATTCCCCAAAACCTTTACCTAGACCAGGTTATGGGCATTTTTGACGAACTAAGAATTTCGACAGAGTGTTGAATGCCTTATTTTACCGTCGATCCAGGCTTTATAAGCCTTTGGGGAATCGTGGTGAGAAATCCGGGTACCTGTGCTTTTCAGAATCTACCTACTTAAAGCTGGGTATACTTATGCTTGAAATGGGGAGACAATAAGAATGAACCAAAATCTCTCAAGTCTCCCCTATCATGAACTATAAACGACTTGTCTCATTTCGCCAAGAGGCTTATGAACTACTCAACTTTGCTAAGGATACAACTTTTGAGTTGATGGATGCGATACTCACAACCCGCAATGCCTACAGTCTCGCTGAGTTTTCTTTAAGTCCGTTTTTTCGACGTAAGTGGTCGAGCATCTATGAAACTTTACAAGACTGTAGACCATCACGCAAAAGGACGACCCAGAAAACATGGTCAAAAATTTAAGCTCAATGACCCCTCGACTTGGTGGGAAGCCACTGAATCTATTGAGGTTGAGGATGCCCAGTTGGGGCAACTTCGAGTACGAAGGTGGAAAGACCTACATTTTTCTGGTAGTGCTTCTTGTGTGATGGAATTAATTTTAGTTGAACGTGTCGAAGTCGGAGCATCACCGTCACAGTCTAAACCTCTGTGGTTAGTGTGGGTCGGTCAGTCTATGCCTCCTCTTGGTCAGATTTGGCGAAAATATCTGCGCCGCTTCGCTGTTGACCATTGGTATCGTTTTTTGAAGCAACGACTACATTGGACAACTCCTCAACTTAGCACTCCCCATCAATGTGAACGGTGGAGTGATTTAATGCCAATCATGACTTGGGAGTTATGGTTGGCTAAAGATTTAGTCGCACAGTATCATCTACCATGGCAAAAACCCCCAAAAGAATTTGACTCCTGGACGGGTAGCTCAGTCCATGGCTTTACTTTTGCCAGAGATTGGTACACCAGCTATTTTTCCCAAACCTCGTGGAAAGTCTCGCCTTTTGGACAGAAGGGAACAAGCGTACTAAAAGGACTCGTTATCCCGTGGTCAAAAAAGGTAAAGCACGACACAAAAAGCAGTCGAAAAAAGCCTCCTAACACTCTTTTATTCAGAAAGTAGAGACGTTGCATGCAACGTCTCTACAGGGTCTTGGCAGTCAGAAAACCTGTTGCTGTTGTTCGCCTATACGGGTCTTGATGGCAACATCTGCTAATCGCTAATCGTTCAACCTACCCTGAAAAAAAGCTACCGTACCGTTTTTAGACTATCAATTTTCCGCATAAACAAGTCACTGAAGATACTAATGACCGGACGCTTGCGGACTTTGATATTGGCGCTGATTGACATCCCCGATTGTAAGGGAACCTCTTTGCCGTTGACCGATATGGTTTGTCTATCCATGCGAATTTCGGCGGGGAAACGATAAAAGGGGTAAACCTCATTGGGCGGTAAAGCATCCGAACCAATCTGGACTAACTCGCCTTTGACATCGCCAAATTCGCTATAGGGAAACGAGTCAACTCGGACATCCACGGGCATTCCTTCGTTGACAAAACCAATGTCCTGGTTGGTGATATAAACTTTAGCAATAAGTGTGTCATTCGGGACAATTTTCACCACAGGCTCACTGGTGTTTGCCACAAATTCAGGACTGGCTTGCAGGTCAAAAACGATACCGCCTTCAGGTGCCTGTAATTCCTGATTGGTTAACGTTACCTGGATTTGGCTGAGTTGACTCTCGATTTCTTGGAGGCGTTTTTGGTTTTCAACAATAGTTTTGGTGAGTTGGCTGTCAATTTCGGCGATCCGTTGTTCATTTTGGGCAATTTGCGTTCGCAGTTCTTCTTCCGATAACGCCATGGTGTTTTGTTTGCGTTCCTGGGCTTGCTGAATCGCTTTCTCTAACCGTTCCTGTTCCTTTCTCAGACGGGCTACCTCGGCGGCGCTACTGTCGGTGTCTTGTTTCTGACGCAGATACTGGAGTTCCCCGAATGCCCCCTCTCGCCATAGCTTCTCTAGGCGATCAGTAATTTGTTGATTAAACTGCAACACTTGTACAGCATCGGCAAGTTGGATTTGGGTTTGAGTCAGTTGGCGGTTGAGTTGTTCGACTTCTAAATCGGCTGCCGCGACACGAGTGTTATACTCGTTTTGGCTTGCCTGTAAGCGTTGCCGTTGTGCCAAGGTTAGACCCGTGGGATTTCCGGTGAGTTGGGCTTGATAGAACCTATTTTCTGCGACTAACGCTGCCCGATTTTTGGTGAGTGAGGCAATTTGGGGAGGAAGTTTTTCCGGCAGATTTTCCGGATCAATGGTAGTGGCTTTGCCCGCCATCTGAGCCTGATAAAATTGATTTTCTTGGATTAAAGCGGCGCGAATTTGCTGGAGGGATTTAAATTGAGCTTGAGCCGCTGTTTGGTCAAAGGTGAGTAGGGTATCGCCTTTTTCGACGCGATCGCCTTCTTCAATCTCCACCGATTTGACCACCCCACCTTGAGGGGCTTGGACTTCTTTGACAGCGGCTTTGGGTTCGAGTTTGCCTTGGGCGGGAATGGCTTCTTCAATTTTCGCCAAACACGCCCAGCCGACACTTAATGTCGTCACCCCAATAATCGCTACCACAATCATGCGGGGCCACAGGGGAGATTGTTGCAGGATAACCGGTTGATCAAATTCCGGGGGGTGCGTTGTCCGCCGAGTGGTTCCGGCTTTGGTTGCGGTTTTCACCGACTTGGCGGGCGATCGCGTGGCAAGGGGTTGGCTGGATGATCCGTTGCGTTGGTTCATGATATAATTAGTCCTTCGTCATTTGTCAGTTGTCATTCGTTATTTGCTTACTGGCTACCAACATAAGCATGATGAATGATCATCAAAGTTGAGCGTCTTGCTGTTGATAGAGGCAGTAGTAGCGCCCTTGCAATGCCATCAGTTCGTCATGAGTTCCTTGTTCAACGACTGACCCTTTATCCATCATTAAAATGACATCGCTGTTGCGAATCGTACTTAAACGGTGGGTGATGAAAAAGACGGTGCGTCCTTTGAAAGCTTCAATTAAATTTAAACAAACTTGCCGTTCCGTGTCATAGTCGAGGGCGCTAGTGGCTTCGTCGAGAATTAAGAGTCGCGGATTTTGTAGTAC
>CAZNNK010000797.1:0-3672 GCA_964574085.1 uncultured Coleofasciculus sp. | reverse complement strand
GGACAGTGCCAGATGCCCCCACAGCCTCCCTGATGCAGGAATTTTATCAAAATCTTCAAAATAATCCTGACAAAGCCCAAGCGCTGCGACAAGCCATGCTGACGACCATGGCACAACATCCTCATCCCAGAGACTGGGCAGCCTTTACACTGATTGGAGAAGCCGAATAACGCATTATTCTTGTCCCATGCTACCCGTTAACCAAGCCGAATCCATTATCTTAGATCTCGTCCAACCTTTAGACCCTGAGTTAGATAGCGAAATCATCGACCTATCCGCCGCCACAGGTCGCATTTTGGCGTCTCCTGTAACCAGTCACTTGGATTTTCCCCACTGGGATAATTCGGCGATGGATGGTTATGCAGTGCGCTATACGGATGTGCAGTCAGCGAGTGAACAGCAACCAATCGGTTTAGATATTGTTGAAGAGATTCCCGCTGGCTACCAACCGCAAAAAACCATTGCAGCCGGACAAGCAGCGCGTATCTTCACCGGTGCCTGTATGCCCCAGGGCGCGGATACAGTGGTGATGCAGGAACATACACAGCGCCGGGATAACCAGGTCTTAATCTTACAGGTCCCCAAACCGCAAGGCTTTGTGCGTCATCAGGCATCATTTTACCGGGCTGGAGACCCTCTCTTAGAATCAGGAATTCAACTGGGTGCGCCAGAAATTGCTGTCCTCGCCGCCGCCCAATGTACAGAACTCACCGTCTATCGCCGTCCCCAAGTCGCGATTCTCTCCACGGGGAATGAACTGGTTACGCCGTACCAACCCTTGCAACCGGGTCAAATCGTCGATTCCAACCAATACGCCCTAGCCGCTTGGGTGACTCTCTGTGGTGGAATTCCTAAGGTACAAGGGATTGTCCCCGATAAACCGGATGCCCTGAAGCAAGCCATTGCCCAAGCTATTCTAGCCGCCGATATTGTTCTGTCTACAGGTGGCGTCTCTGTGGGCGAGTATGACTATGTAGATGAAATTTTAGCCCAACTGAATGCGGAGATTCACATCCGTTCGGTTGCGGTTAAACCCGGTAAACCCTTAACCGTGGCGACGTTTCCACCTCCGAGTCAGGGAAATAAAAAAGGTTCATCGCATCCAGTCTTATATTTTGGTCTCCCCGGAAATCCAGTCTCGGCTTTAGTCAGTTGTTGGCGATTTGTGCAACCTGTGCTGAAAAAGCTTTCTGGTTTACCAATGCAACGATGGAAGCCCAGATTTATCAACGCCATCTCTCGTAGCGAACTCAAATCTAATGGGCGTCGAGAATCCTATTTGTGGGGTCAGCTTCAATTAGTTGAGGGAAACTATGAATTCAAATTGGCGGGTGGAAGTCACAGTTCGGGTAATTTAATTAACTTAGCCCAAACCACAGGTCTGGCGGTTGTACCCGTTGGTCAAACTTTGATTCCAGCCGGAGAAACGGTGCAAGTTTTGTCGGTAGGCTGATAGAATCCTTTAAGAGGGGCGGTTGAATACTTTACAATACCCATAATTGCACCACCTTGGTTGGTGCGTTACGGCGCATGAGTGTTCTGTGGGAAATAAAAGTGAATAAAAAACTATGCGCCTAACGCACCCTACACAAGTGCTAATTTATTTGTTCCAACCGAGGGGCTGTTCAATTTCCAATTCATCAACTTTGGAAATCTGCTCACCCGGCTTGTTCACAATCTGCACGGTACTGGCTTGCAGTCCTTGTTCACCTTCCTCGGCAAAGAACCGCACACCTGTACCGATACTTAAGCGGTCAAAGTCATCATGGAGGACACTATTGCGGTGGAAATAGACTTCCTGACCCTCCACGGTTTTGAGAAAGCCGTACCCTTCTTCGGGAAATAACTTGGTCACGATTGCCGTCATTTCCTGGGTCGGATGAGTTTTGACCTCATTCCGTTGCCGTTCGCTAAGTTCGATGAGTTGGCGGCGTGCCGACTCAAAGGCGTTGCGTATTACGGTTTCTACGGGCTGGTACTGGGTTCCTTCTCCCGGATTTTCGACTACGGCAAGTTCGTGACCGGGTGGTACTGTCATATCGATTCGCACCCGATAGGGAGAACCGCTATTTGGTTGCTTATGTGCCTGTTCAATGGCAATGCGGCAACTATTAATGTGGTCGCAAACCTGCTCTAACTTACCAACTTTTTCCTGGACTAATGCATCCAGCGCGTCGGTTTTTGGTACATCCCGATAGGAAATCTCTAAGGGAAGTTGCATAAATTATCAGTCCTCAATTCAGCTATTGCTGCTATGTACTACGCACGGACTGCTTGGGGCCAAAGTTCTTTAATCTCGGCGGGGAGAATGCCGGTGATATCTTCGATTTCACCCGTGGAAACGCGGGTAGACATAATCTTGAAAACAGCGCGTGCGATCGCCTCAGCATCAACGTTCGGTTCGATGGTTTGGAAGTAATCGCTGATGTGGCTCAAGAATTGGTCTTTAGTGCGTTCCTTACTGGGGTTGGTTGCTGGTTTCCAGTCTTCGTAGTAAAACCCAGTCAATAGGATGGGCAACTGAACAGCCAATTGAGCGGCTTCGTCTACCGTCAAGCGATCGCGCAAAGCGTGCAAGGTGACACGCAATCCCTGGAATGCTCTGTGTTTGTCCTCCCAGCCCAGTTCTGCGGCTACGTCATTGACCCAAGTATTGGTCTTTTGAACAGTGGTGTCAAATACTGGTAATCCTGTCATAGACATAACTATTATTATTCCTCCTTTTATGTTATTTTCATCTGATGCCAGAGGTTTTTATTTGCTGTGAACCTCTGTACTACCACTGTGATCAGGTTAACAAAGCGATCAGGTTTAGGCGTTCTATCGAATTACGTAGATTTGTCCTAGTGCAGCGCGGCTTCAAATACTAACCAGTTAACAAGCTCCTTAAAAGCAGCTACAATGGGTTCCTTATCGCCTTCTGCCATCTGCCTTCGGACTTCTGCCTTCTTGTACTAGCTTTAATAAAAATTATCCGTTCGTAGTATCGCAATCCACCGACTACCCCCTGGTATCTGTTCTTTTGGTGGAGTCGGTTCCTCTTCCACTCTTACCCAATCCTTCCGTGTTGGCAAAACAGCCAAACTATTGCTCTTGTGGGTTCCTGCTGGTATCCGTTCATCGGGAGAACCTGGATTGAGTGGGGGTTCGTCTACTTGGATGACGTTTTTTTGGGTTAATAATAAATCCTGTCCAGCTTGAGGGTAAAATGGTAACATCAGGAAACGTTGATGAGGTTGAATGCCAATGACAGGCTGACTCAAAACCGTTCCCCAAAGAATTAGGTTTAATACTATGCCAGCCTGAGTATTCATAGATAATGTTCCTGACTCAACTCTAATCGCTTACGTTGAGTTCAGAATAGTTGGCAGAACTTTCCTTATGCCAACCGTATCCTCTAGAGGCTGGATGGTTGTGATTCTCTGGAATCAACAGTTAGGGGAAGGTATCAGACTTAGGGGATTCCCCTAACTTTTTGAATATTCAACAGCCTTTGATGTAAACTCAAGGCTGAAAGCTCAAGTCGGCGAAAGCTGACTGGATAATTAGATGAAACATCCTTCAGCTACCCGATCAATCTGTGCGAGACACCATTACGGGTTCTTGATAAAGGGGTACAGTAAATGTCACAGTTGAGCCTAAGTTTTCCCCCATGCTGAAGAAATGTACAAC
>CAZNNK010000796.1:0-3672 GCA_964574085.1 uncultured Coleofasciculus sp. | reverse complement strand
TGGATAATCTGGCAGAAGGATTAACACTAGAAGAGATTGTCGAAGACTATCCGCCGTTGACTATAGACAACGTGCGCTCTGCGATCGCTTATGCTGCCGCACTGGTGAGAGAAGAAGAACTGTTACCGTTGCGATAAGGATTATGTTGGTTAAATTAGACGAAAACCTTAGTATTACCCATGCAGAGTTTCTCCGGAATAAAGGTTACGATTGCGATCGGGTTACTGATGAAGGATTGTCCGGTGAAGATGATGAAGTTGTATGGCAGCAAGCTTGTACTGATGGGCGCTTTTTTATTACTCTAGATTTAGACTTTTCGGATATCCGACGTTTTCCACCAGGAACTCATCCGGGGATTTTACTGTTGCGTTCTCGTGGTGGAAGTCGTCAGGTGGTGCTTGATGTTTTGGCTCGGGTTGTGCAGGACTATCCACTCACAACTTTGGCAGGTTGTCTAGTCGTTGCTGATGAAACACAAACCCGAATTCGTCGTCCGTCGGTTTGAGATCAAAGATGTTTCTGTAATTATCAAGTCTAATCCAGGCATTTTTCCTTCTGGTTTTCTTTTCGACTCAAGGATTCCAATTGCTGTTCGAGTTCGGTGATGCGATCGCGTAACGTCCGTAGCGCGGCGGCTTGTGTATCCGGTAGCTGTCCATGTTCTAGGGGATCAATGCGTTTGCCAGACTGACGTACAATTCGCCCCGGTACTCCCACCACCGTACAATCGGTGGGGACATCGCGCAACACGACTGAACCCGCCCCAATGCGAACATGATCGCCAATGTGGATATTCCCCAATATCTTGGCACCTGCACTCACCACCACATTCTTCCCTAATGTGGGATGGCGTTTGCCCGTTTCTTTACCGGTTCCGCCTAGGGTTGCGCCTTGGTAAATCAAACAGTAATCGCCAACAATCGCGGTTTCACCAATCACCACGCCCATGCCATGATCAATAAACACACCCTTCCCCATCACCGCCCCTGGATGAATTTCGATTCCGGTGAAGAATCGCGCCAGTTGAGACAGGAAACGGGGAAGGAATGGTACTTGCTGACGATGCAGCCAATGGGCGAGGCGATGGCTGATCAGCGCCTGGAAGCCGGGATAGCAAACCAATACCTCGAACCGATTCCGGGCTGCTGGATCACGTTCAAAGATAATCTGAAAGTCGGTTAAGAGGGTGCGCCAGCCTTGCTTGATTACCTGAAACGGCGTTCTGACTCTAGGGATTTTATCGGTGTCGCCTCGTTCTAATACCCTATCCTCTATAGGTTGCTGACAATGGGTTATCCAATTATGCCTTCTGCCTTCTGCAACTGGGGTGGCAAGCTGCGATCGCGCTGTTGAGTAATTAGTCGTGGACTGTAGCATTGCATATCGCCCCTGAAACGAAGTTGATCTTTTTGAAGCTTATATCAGATGTTTGATGGCTAGGTTGCACATTAGCGACAGATGAGACTGGATTTGCTTATTAATCATGTACTCAACGCTCAACCTTCTGATTTTATGGGAATTTATCCGTGCTGGGGGGATCAGGGTTCTCGTATTTTTTATCCCGGATGGCAAGATTTTTGGGTCGAGGTTCTAGTATTTGTGTACTCAGAATCTGACGATAACCTGACTGTTCACGGGATCTGGAAAACCTCTCTCCAAACCTCTCTCCTGCAAGGAGAGAGGCTTTGAATTCTTCACCCATGGAACCAAAAGCGAAGCAACATCTGGTCTCCCCCTTTTGAAGGGGGACGGAAGGGGGATCAAAAGGGAAGAGGGGGATCTAAAAGGGAAGGGGCTGGGGGGTTAGGTTTGATATCGATTTTTCTAGATGACGTGAAAAGTCAGGACTACACCCGCCCGGAAAAAGAGGATATAAAAGAGTGGAAACAACACGGAGAAAATGGTTTAAGATGAAGACGTTTTTAATATATGCGTTAAGTCTCTCAGCCTCACTTGTCTCAGTACAGAAAGCCTTGGGATTACCATTACCCCACATTAACCAGAATCAGTCCTATCGGGCTTTAAGACAAGAACTCATCCAGATAGGATGGCAACCTGCCACGTTTGAGCTGGAAAATGAATTTGAAACAGTCAGGAATCATATACACCAGGTCGAGGGATGGCACGAGATAGAAGCCTGCTCTGGAACGGGTTTGGGTTTTTGTAAGTTTATCTTTCAAGACGAGCAGGGTAATCAACTGAGCATTACCACGGTTAACAATGATCCTGTTTTTCCAGCTTCAGAACGTTACCGCATTTATGGCTGGAATTATACGCCAGTTAAGTAAAAACGCCACATCACATATAGTAGGGACACGGCAATGCCCATCCGTGTCAACTTAAGCTCTTGCCAGAACGCAATACCTTGATGCGACCCCTCCCTAACCCTCCCCTTACGAAGGGGAGGGAACGTTTCCCCCCTTAGCAAGGGGGGATTAAGGGGGGTTATTTTTAACCCATTCCCAATTTAAATGCATGACAGCTTAATCCGTTGGGGCGGGTTTAGTGACATCAGGGTGAAAACCAAATGTTAATGGTAAAACCCGCCCCTACATTTTCTCCATCTCCCAGACGCGCCATGGCACGTCTCTACAACCCCTGTTCCTCAACCCAACCTACACCAATGGGGGAAATCTAAAAAAAATCGATAGAAATGCAGACTCCGCAAAAAAATGCTAATTTAGATACAGAAATGCCATTCAAGGTAAAACGTTAGATTTAACCGATAAGCATTTTGAGTACAAATCTGTACTCAGTAAAAGCTCCGAATAAAATTAGCTCAATCCCTCACTACAATGGGCTTTGAGCGTGAGTACAGAAATACTCGAACCCCACCCCTTAAATACTTGCACCCCATCCCGAAAATACTAGAACCCCTACCCCAAAAGAAATTTGAAATGCCTCTGTAATTCAGACTTTAGGGGGATGAGTACATAAGCAATTAATCTAATAAGTCTTAACCCCAGGCGAACCGAATACCCTTTTTCAACCGAGCTGCTATAAAAACAACTATCGCCGGAATTCAAGTATGAAGGATGCTCAATCAACTCCTTCATACTTAACTGTTTAAGTATTGGCGTTGGGTGTTAAGGGTGCATTTATCTTTTAATTCAGACAATGCCGAAAGCCCATTACTCAAACAGTGAACAGTTACTGGATTGGCTACGCGGAGACGATTAGGCGATTCGGGGACACCGGAGAAGGATGTTATGAACACCAACAGTCTGAAGATGAAATCTGAATACGACTTGAAACGACATCAGGAACGACAAACGGGTAAAGAGCCGTTTAAAGAATTCCTGAATGCGACTCGAACTGAAAATACATCCTCTGTCACCAATCGGACTAAAATCCGCGTCGCTGTCGCCAGTAAAGGCGGTGGCTTGGTTAATCAACATTTCGGTCATGCTAAAGAATTCGAGATTTACGACGTTGATCGCGATGAAGCCCATTGTATTGATCGGCGTTCCGTAACTCCCTATTGCCAAGGCGGGTATGGCGAAGCCGATGTACTCGACAATATTCTGCAAACGCTTTCAGATTGCCAAGCTGTTCTCGTTTCTAAGATTGGTGCTTGTCCCAAGGAACAATTGCAAGCGCAGGGAATTGAGTGCGTTGAAGCCTACGATGTGATTGAAAATGTAGTGCTGGATTTCTACGAGCAATATCAAA
>CAZNNK010000795.1:0-3685 GCA_964574085.1 uncultured Coleofasciculus sp. | reverse complement strand
CGCCAATCCGCCGCCGATTTCATTCCCCTCGACCAAAACCAAACCGTGGGACTCCTGGATGTCTCCCCCGCCGTATCCATCTTCGCCCTCGATGGTCAACACCGACTCATGGGTGTTCAGGGACTCATGACCTTACTCAAAACCGGAAGATTGCAACGTTATAACAAAAACAAAAAACCCGTCGGCGGTGTAATTACCATAGACGACCTAATCGACGAATACCAACTCAAGCCCGCCTACTTACAAAGTCTCGCCCAAGAAAAAATCGGGATTGAATTCATCCCCGCCATCGCCAAAGGCGAAACCCGCGACGAAGCAAGGCGGCGTGTCCGGTCTATTTTCGTCCACGTCAACTTAATGGCATTACGCTTAAGTAAAGGACAACTCGCCCTATTAAATGAAAATGACGGCTTTTCCATCGTCGCCCGCAAAATCGCCGTCAACCATCCCTTATTAAAAGAAGTCCCTGGACGCAATCCTCGTGTTAATTGGGATAGCGCCACCGTCGCCGCCAAATCCACCGTATTAACCACCCTCCAGGCGTTAAATGAAATGTCTCAACGGTATCTAGACCATCAATTCCCCCACTGGAAACCGCCGGAGAAGAAAGGGTTAATCCCGATGCGTCCCGATGATGAAGAATTAGAAGCGGGAATTGACACCTTTAATCAATTTTTTGACCACTTAGCCAGCTTACCCAGCTATCAACGGTTAGACCAAGGAGAAGAAACCCCCCAGTTACGCCGTTTCAGCTTTGAGAAAAATGGCGGTGAAGGGAATATCCTCTTCCGTCCCGTGGGACAAATTGCTTTTGCCCAAGCGTTAGGAATTGTGGTATTTAAGAAAAAGTTATCGTTAAAAACGGTATTTAAGAAACTCAGTAAATACGACGCTGAAGGGGGATTTAGTCGCATGGAGACACCCCAATCCCTGTGGTATGGGGTGTTATTTGACCCGAATAAAAAGCGGATCATGGTATCAGGACGAGACTTAGCCGCCCGATTACTGATTTATATTATTGCGGGGACAGAAGATGGGATGGAAAAGGCAGAACTGCGGCGAGAATTAGCCGAAGCCAGAACAATTGAGGGGAAAGCCTTAGGGTTTAATGGTAAATTTGTCAAGCCCAGAGATGTAGGACTTCCACCTGTGTTGTGAATCCTGATTTAAGGTTCGTAGTGGGCGCTTTAGCGCCCTTGACAATTTTTCCTTCTACCCAATCTGCCATCTGCCTTGTCTTTACCAAAACGGGGGCAGTTAACCCGAATTTAGTATGACTGGCTCTCCGAACCCCATCTTCACAAAAGCTTCATCCAATTGCCAAATCTTCATCAAAACTTCACAGCCTTTTAACTCGGTTGGGAGAATAATAAAGAATAGGTAACTAGACCTCATCTAAATATTTCCAGCCTGTGTCAAACAGGCATTAACCGCAGGTATTGCCCCATCGCCTCCCCTAGCTAGACATGATCAACCTGTTGCTGCACCTAGGGTAGGAAATCCTAAAAGCAGGGAAATACCCAGAAAATACAGAAGATTTATCAGATACGAACTTTGTACTGTTCCAACTTCTACAGTTAACGTTTTGCTTTGAGGTATCCCAATGAAACACCAAACCATTTATCGCTTATCCATGGCAACAGCAATGGGTATGATCCTCAGTTTATTAGGGATGGGAGATGCTAACGCCTATACCTTTAGTCGCATTTTTGATGATAGCGGTCCTTATAACAGTATAGGGAATTCCGCCATAAATAATCAGGGAACGGTAGCCTTTACTGCTAGACTGGACTCAGACCAATTGCCTCTACTCATTCCATCCATAAGCGATTCAGTCTTAATTCGGGAAGTCATATTTACCGGCAATGGTGCATCACTTACCCCGATTGCCCCTAATCTGGGAATTTTTGATGTCAAAGATATCAACGATAGCAATACTGTCGCCTTCGTGGCACAAATAAGTTCTCCCCGTCATCCTCAACACGCTATTTCAACTAGCAACGGCAGCACCTCTACTCGTATCGCCACCGACATAGCTGGCTTACATCTATTCGGTGACATATTCGGAAATGTCGCTATTAACAACTATGGCAGTGTCGTATTCAAAGAATTAACATTTAGTGGTAATGCTGGTAATGTTGCGACTTTTAGCTTGGTGACCAGTGATGGTGTGAACCGCACAACCATTGCTGACGACAGTGGCTCTTTTAACTCTATCTCTGATAAATTTGACCTAAATAACCAGGGAGATGTAGCCTTTGGAGCGTTATTAGATGGCGGGGGCGGTGGTATCTTCACCGGTGATGGCGATTCAATTACTCCCATAGCCGACACGAATGGTTCATTCAAATCCTTTGGCGCCCTTTCACTTAATGATGGGAATAATCTGGCTTTCCAAGCTTTCCTAGATGATGGAAGTACAGGTATCTTCACCAGTAGTAACGGTTCCTTCACTACTATTGCCGACACTAGCGGACTATTTAGTTCTTTTTCCGGTTTTGGTATCAACAATAATGGCACTGTAGCGTTTGGCGCTCAACTTGATACTGGGGAATACGGAATTTTTACCGGGGCTGATCCCGTTGCCGATAAGGTAATTGCTATTGGTGATCCACTCTTTGGCTCTACCATTACCAGTTTAGGCTTCTCTAATAAAGGATTTAACGATGCCGGTCAAATCGCATTCTCGGCACAACTGGCGGATGGTTCTAGTGGTGTTTTCCGCGCTGATCCCGGAGACGATGGCGTTGTTCTTGACTGGGGAGGAACCCTTACTCAGCCGATTCCGGGAACGTTTAACCTGATCGGAATCGATGATTTTTCTGGACAGGAAACCTTGCTTGATTATCCTGATGGTATTCAGCCTTTTGGTCATTACTATACTATGCCACCTCATTTTATCATCGACGATGTTTTCCATCTCGGTTATCTCTACGACAACGAGGCTGTTCTCAATACCAATAACATTACCTCACCAAACATTACATTTGGGCTTGATGGTAAACAACTGTCGCTAATATTTCCCGAACTCCAAAATCGCTTGGGATTTGGCTTTGCCTTAAGTGAATACGAAGGGTTTCCCTTTGATATTCCTATTGATGCCGACGTTTTGGCAAATGCTGTTACCGTTAAATTATTTGATGATGCCTATAACCTTCTGGGAACGTTTTCTGGTGAGGCTCAACCCGATCCTGAATTTTTGGGTGGTTTCTTTGGTATCGAAAGTAGCACACCGTTTTTGCGTGCTGAGATAACGTTTAACGAGGGATACGAAGAATTTGCCTTTGATAATCTCAGGTACGAATTGGTTGATCTTACAGAACCAGCTACCGTTCCCGAACCAGCAACAGGATTAGGATTGCTGGTGATTAGTACCATTGGTGCAGGTTCAGTTCTAAAACACAAGCAGAAGTAGAATTTAGGCAAATAACGTGTGGAATCTGGCTTGTTGGTAGAACATGGACAGGGTATCTGATTGGGGGGTGCGATCGCGTGATCATTTATGATATAAAGCCGACATATCATACCCCCACACCCCATGAACATTTTCTTTGAAATCCATCAAAACCTACCCAGAGAAGCCCCCGGTGACAACGCTTCCACCCGCCAAGCCTTTTCCCTACTGACTAACGTACCTCCACAACCCAAAATTTTAGATATTGGCTGTGGTCCAGGAATGCAAACC
>CAZNNK010000794.1:0-3695 GCA_964574085.1 uncultured Coleofasciculus sp. | reverse complement strand
CTGATAGGGATTATAGAAGATTTCGACATCCTTCCCTTGACAAAAACCACAATCGTAGGGGCGCATGGCGTGCGCCCATAAAATCAACAACTCCAATCCATCAGTTTAGTTGTGTCATATTATGTCCGGCTTTCTCACCCATGATCAACAATGTTTTCCTCTTTCAACTCAAACAACCACATTTTTCGATCATCCCAGTTTCAACAGGTAATTCAAAATGCTGTAGACTTTCTCCTCTCCACACCTGTTCAACCCTTACCGCCATCAGAGGCATTTACAGGTGCAGGACTTTACCTCCTGTACTACACAGGTAATTTTCCACCCTATGCCGCGATCGCGCAAGCAAACAGCCATAACCTTTCCACACCAATTTATGCTGGGAAAGCGGTTCCGAGTGGTTGGCGACAAGCCCGAACCCCATCTAAAAAGATAGCGACTCTTTATCGTCGCTTGAGCGAACATGGAACCAGTATCCGAGCCGCACAAAACCTCAAATTAACAGATTTCTCATGTCGCTTTGTTATTCTAACTGACGATGAGAGTAGTATGATTCCTGCGGTTGAAGCCGCACTAATTCGTCGATATCAACCCCTATGGAATAGCGTTGTCGATGGCTTCGGAAATCATGATCCAGGGATTAATCGTTATGGACAACTCCTGGCTGAATGGGACACCTTGCACCCGGGTCGAAGTTGGGAAAGAAAATGGCAGGGTCAGCGTCCTAATCGAGAACAACTAATCGAAAAGATTCAAAACTATTTTGGCTGACGCAACTCAACTACCGATTCGTATAATCGACAAGCCTTATCCGCTTTGGCAACCCGCACATTTGATTGAATAATACTATTTCCCACACGAGTATTTCGTGGCGTATTTATACTGACAACCTCAAGACCCGATTGTTCAGCAATTTTACCTAAATAGACATCGGTTGGGAACATGACTCCTTGCAAAATACTATTTCCAATCACCACAAATGCTGAAGCACTAGGCTTGAGAGCGTATTGCATTCCCTGAACAAAACGATAACAATCATTAAAATAAGAGGCAGCATAGTTAGCCCATCCATTGCCCCCATAGATGCCTCGCTGAGTATTGACTGTACGCAGGTAATCAATTTTTTCAATAAGTTCTGCTGGTGGATTGGTAAAAATTAAATTCACCTGATCTTGAACTCTCACAGTTTGCCAATATTTGCCAAAATTCTGCTGTTCCAAAATCTTAGTATCATCAGGCTTATTGACAAACCCTAGCCAATAGAGATGGGGGCGGGTATTGCGGATGTAATGGTAATTATTTAGATAAGGAGGTGATGTAACTACCAGATCGACTGAATTCGGTTTAAGATACTGTTGGTAATCAAAAAATGAGGCATTTAAAATCTTGTTTTTGAATGAATGACGGGGTAAATTCCGCAAAAGCCATTTTAGATCGCAAGTCATCTGATTAAGCTTTTCTGTGATAACGTCAAAAACGGCAAAATCCGTAATATTCCTTTTACCTGCTGCACGTCGAGTTCCTAAACTGGGTTCATAGGAATAATTCGAGTAATGAACCATCGTTGATGCAAACGCCAATCTAAAAATCTCTTGAATCTTCTCATCATCCACAGAATTAATAAAATCCTGAACAATCAGGACTTTCTCTAACACAGTTGGACTATAGAATGCTTGGCGGGTTCGGAATCCCGATGGTGGCTGACTCATCGGCAAATATCCACTCGTCATGCTATGGTCATAAAACCTTTGGAATCGTGTTATCTCTCTTTGAATATCTTCTGGATTAAGTTGATACGCATTGATTTTAACTCGACAAGCCAAAGCCGCGTAGGGATTAATCTCAAAACCAACACTATCATGTCCGATTAATGCTGATTCAACCAGGGTTGTACCCACACCCGCAAAGGGATCAATAACCGTTCCCGGTTGAGGAAGCTTAGTTTCTACCACATCTCGCACAAAAGAACTGGAAAAGCCAGCAATCCAAGGTATCCACCGATGCACAGGTAAAAGCTTGTTGCTAGCAAAACTCGGATCACTGAACACCGATTTATCTTTGACATTCGATGTTTGAGTTTCTGGAAACAGTGACAATTGCATTCGATTGATTGGCTCGGCTAATTTTGAGGTTGTGCTGTTAGTGTAAAGCCAATCAATTTATGATGCAACTGGGAACATGTAAGGTTTGTACAAAATATTCAAATTAACCAATGGAGTTGGGTTTCGTTCCTCAACCCAACCTACTTGTGTTGATATGCACCCGATGCAACTTACCTATTTTGAGATGTTACTTTTAAATACTCTCAGTCAACCCTTGGAATTCAGTGATGCAATTACGATTACTTGTACAAAACCGACTCCTTCAATGTCGAGACACGCTCAAGTACACTTTTGATCTCCTCATGTGTAAGTCCATACTCAGCTAGTGACTCACTCAAGTGCTTGGCAATCGCTCCAAAATGTTCGGGTTGTAAATTTAATCCAGAGTGAGCTTTTTCCATTGAGCGTCCGGTATATTGATTGGGACCTCCCAACGCATGGGAAATAAAAGCAGTTTGATGACGCCGTTGCTTTTCCATATCAGTGTTAGCAAAAAAGTGACTGACGGTATCATCTGCTAACACACGCTGGTAAAAATCATCCACAATTCGAGCAACAACTGGCTGTCCGCCTAACTTCTCGTATAAGGTTAGGGTTGGTGGTGTATGCATATCCGTTTCTAAAAGTTCATCGTTTACATTTGGCATTCTATCTCAATGTTGAATGAGGTAACGTCTCTCTTGAGTAAAGGAATAACGGAGTCATAGCTCTGCCGAAAGTTGGATAAAAAAACTATGATTATATTGTGTTTCTAGTATGATTTCCCCAAAAAACCTAAAGTAAGCTGTCATGCATTTTAAATTGGGAATGGGTAGCGAGCAAGATGCTCGCACTACACGGCTTTCGCCATTATTGACATTAAGGTTTCAATGCCGAACAGCTTAATACTTTATCCATTGGCTGAGTTTTGATGAGGTAGGACTAACTCGGAGGCAGAATTATCAGATTGAGAATTACCCGTTGTATCTGTTGGTAGAGGAGAATTGCGGAACATCAAGGTATAGATATCTGTCGGCATCTCAATATCTGCCTGTTGCAATGCTTCTTTTATACGTTGACAAACTTGAGATGTTATTGTCAAAAACCCTAATCGCCGCGAATCCGCCCAAAACCGCACTTCCAGATTCACCGTACTCGCCGCTAATTCCATTACCAAAATTTCCGGAGGCGGCTCTTTTTCTAACCCCGGAAGTGAGGCGAGAGCCGTTTGAATCACTTGTTTAGCATGGGTAATATCGGCATCATAATCAATCCCCACCTGAACGGCACTCCGGCGGCGCGGTGAAGCGGTATTATTAATAATACTGGCAGAGAATACTTCTTGATTCGGAATATAAACTAACCGCCCATCATAGGTTCTCATTGTAGTTGCTCTGAGGTCAATCTGCGTAATCGTCCCCTCATAATCACTAATCACCACCTGATCATTAATCCCAAAGGGTCGAGCCGCGAGTAAAATTACCCCAGAGATATAATTACTCAAGACATCTTTGAGACTGAAACCAATCGCTACACTGGTGAGTCCTAATGCCCCCAATAATGCGCCAAAATTTAGTCCTAAAACGCCTAAGGCAATAACTGAACCCAGTACCCAGA
>CAZNNK010000793.1:0-3696 GCA_964574085.1 uncultured Coleofasciculus sp. | reverse complement strand
ATAGAGGACGAGTGTTCCAAACCTCGATTGTTGTCTCTTTTCCAGTGTCAGAATCGATAAGCTTACCCGGAACAATCGCACAAGTAGACAATTCGTTTTCATCACCTCGCAACCCCCCTGGCACTTGTTGGCGTCGCAGTTCGTTCCATAGATGATCCGCCCGTGACCCTCCTGACGGTCTTTCGCGTTCCAGGCAATCCCAGAGAGTCTCACACTCCCGCGCCCGCGACCCTCCTATATCTATATCTCTGCCGCGTTTCTTGCAATCGGGACTATCACACTCTGCAACTAGAATCTCTATGAATTCTGCAATCAAATGATTGGGATGTTGTCCAATAGCAGACTGCATTGGCAAAACTGAGAAACTGGTCATTGCTGTGTTAACAGTCAGTAAAAGCAATAATTTATGGGTGATTTTAATCATGATAAAATATTGGTGTAGTAGAAATTAATTCGTGCTTATTGTACTATCGTTTGTGTTTTTTTAGTTAATAAACTTTTATGTTGACTGACAAACAAAATATTAAGACTCTCTGGCTAGAGCAAGTCGAACATAATTCCAAAATACGGCTGACGGTAATACAAAGGGAATCAGTATCGCTGCTGAGATATAAACCTGCAATCCGATTAACCCATAAACTGCCGTAGCACCTCCTAGCCCCTTTAATAATTTCTGCCGCTGACTTGGATTATATAAAAGTATTAATCTAATCCCTTTCCCCAAGATAGCTGCAACTAAAATCATCCATAAATCCGGAATCGGTGCTACTAATCGCTGTGTTAATAACTGGTGAATCATGTAAGCATGGACTTCACCTCCAGTAAAAAATTTCCCAGCTTCTTTGCGCCAAAAATACATAGCCCAAGGCATAGAAAAATTATCCTCACCTTCCTCCTTTACTCCAGCTTCCTGATATCCTCCAGGGGCGATAAGAACAACTTTGTCTTGGAGATTAGCAGGGATATAACTCTGAACTGGACAAGAAGCCAATAACTCACAAGCAGAAATGCTTTGGTAAGCTTGATTTGGAGGAATGGAAAAGTCAATAATTGGTTGCCACCACAGTTGCAGGAAATTTTCCGAAAAATCCGTTAGAGGAGAAAGGCGTAATTCCTGTAGAAACGCACTTCTTTGATCCAGTTGTTTCTTTGTCTTAATAATTTGGTTGCGAAAAGGCTGTTGACTCTCTAAATTGGGGTAAGGTAAATCTCCAGGAGGCGACTCTTGATTCAGGAGAGAGTAAGACAAGGCTAAGAGATAAGCAAAGGGACAAGATTCAGAACAATCTTGAACGGCTGGTAAAAGTTCAACATACCACTGAAAGAAAGAGATATTTCCTTCCATACTCCAGTTGAGATTGGCAATGTCTTTTTTGACTCCACCTAGAAGAGGATTGTCATGTTTTATTTGAGCAAATACCAGCCAATTTCCTTGATCAACCGCCTGACGAATCGACTGTCCTAATATTTGGCTATTTTCGGGTTGTTTGTAATCATCGAGAATGTAATCGATGCCAATTACCTTTGTTTTTAAGTTAGCAACCTGGTCAACCAGTTTCGCTAAATAAGCATAGTTTATCGGATTCCACCGCTTACTTCCTTCCCGAAAGAACTCCGTCTCAGCCCTAAGTGACTTCGCATCAATATGAACTAATACCACAGCAGGATCATCTGCCCGTGGTATTTGCCAGGTGACTTGGCGATAGACAGCCTGAAGGAAAACACGCGGTTCTAACAAGAAGTCTTGTACAGGGGGTAATAAACTGATCAGAGCAAATCCTAATAACCATACCCCTTCTCGCTTTGTCGGCTGCCAACGTTTGAGACGATGCCAAAATCCAAAGGGTTCAATGCGAAATACCTCCGATTTTGGATGACGAAATAGGGACGGAATTAGGTGCGCTGAAGGATAATTCAAATACTTTTCCTGTTGCTTTAGAAATTGACAAGCATCGAGTAATGATTCATGTACATCCTTATAGTTTGCTAAACTCTTTAAGAACTGTAACAGAAAGTCTTGAGCGACCTGATTATGAATCGGTTCCCGCATGACGGCTACCTGACTCAACCCTAAATTAACTAGAGATTCAGCAATAGTAATCCCACTGCAAGAGTTGAAAATAGCAAACTGAAGTCCCCGTTGTTTTGCCTGTTTTAGGGATTCTTCAATGTCGCTAATTAACAAGGACGTTTTAGGGGCAATACTCAATTCTCCGCCATTGTAAACGGTTTCATTGCTATGTCCAGCAAAAAATAAAATATCCCAGCCCCGTTCATCTGCGATCGCGCGGACAATTGCGGTTTTCAGTTGTTCCTTGTCTGTGCCATCTTTCCAGCCAATACAAGTAACCTCAGCAAGGCGAGACAGCGATCGCATGGCGGTTTTATCCCCTGCCAAACTCAGCCCGGTATCATCTCCTAAAATTGCTAAAATCCGAGCTTTTCGGCGAATTGGACGCACAGATTCATGGTAAATATTAGCAGGTGTACGAGCGATACGAATTTTACCACTTGCGCCTAAATCAGTACCAATTTCCCACGTTTCCCAAGGCAACCTTGCCAAGTCTAACGGCGTACAAGTTAGAAATAAATCCACCCAAAACTGTTGCGGTTCTGAGCGACTAATCGCACTAGCTATTTTAGCCCGAATGTGATAAAGTTCTCGCGCCCGCAGCCAATCATGAAATTCATACAATAATTGACCTTCTGCTTTCACTAAAATAGCACGCCAATCCTTTGTAGGTTCGGGAACGCTGCCACTTTTTTTCGCCCGTCCGCGTAACTGTCTGTAGTAGTTCAAATAGGCAGTCTGCCACTCTTGATATAGCCTGTTCAGAGAATCAAGATAATTCAATTGGGCAAAGAGGATCTGCCCTTGACCCCACGACAACTCAAAATCACAAACATGAGCGCATTGCCTGACTCTTAGATGAAAAACGGTCATAGTATTTGTCATTTGTCTTTTGCCATTTGTCCTTTGTCCTTCACTTGTAAAAAAACAATGAACCCGGCTGATTAATTTCAACTAAATTCAAATAACCTTGATACTTGTGCTTCTCCATCGGCAGACCTAATTGTCGCGACAAATGTTTCCTCATAGCTTCCCTCCACCTGAGTAAAGATATAAGCATCATGACTATCCGATTTAAGTTCCTCTTCTAACAAAATTCCCGTTTGGTCACTGACTCGTAATTGGAATCCGTAGGGGGGGGAATTACCGGGAACTGCCCCTAAGATAAGCAGTAATGTCCACTCATCGGTATCGGGTAGAGTCCAAGTCACCGCATAGAGACGCAGCCAACGTCCCGCTAAGTTTATATCTTGATAGGCTTGTCCTAATGACGGAATTTCTCTGTAGCTACTGCCGATAATTTCTACCAGAATATCGTCTAACGTTTCAGCCGATTCTTCAACAGGCGATCGCGCCCCTTTCCGAATTGGTGATGGTGCGGTTAGCACTTCCCAAGATAGTTCTTGAACCATCTCATCCATCTGGTTTCGTAACCACAAACTAACATTAACAGCTTGCCCCGTCAAAAGTTGCAGCAAATCGGATAAATAATGTGTCTGTCTCTGGGTTGTTTCTGAACCCGATTGATAGATCCAATTGAGCAAATCGGGACTGGTTAATACCGCCGCACCCTGCTCCCAGGTCAACACTTGCCACAAGGGACGGTTCTGCAACTGGGGTAACAC
>CAZNNK010000792.1:0-3700 GCA_964574085.1 uncultured Coleofasciculus sp. | reverse complement strand
CATCTTCCCCATCTCCCCCATCTCCCCCATCTTCCCCATCTCCCCCATCTTCCCCACACTCCTGCCCCTCTACAGGACAATTTCTCTATTATCACTCACAACTCACCAATGATGAATCCCTTGCGGTAAACTTGATGCTTTAAATGCCCATCTACCCAAGCCATTACCACAGCATTATGGATGCCGATGAACTGCTGAAACGTTATGCAGCAGGGGAACGGGACTTCAGACGAGTTAATCTGAGAAACGCCTCTTTGATTGGCATTGATCTGACTCACGCCAACTTGCGAGGATCGGACTTAAGTCAAAGTAATTTGACTGGGGCGTCTCTCAAACTGGTTAACCTGCGAGAAGCGAATCTCACTCAAGCTACCTTAGCTGGAACAGATTTAGCCGAAGCGAACCTCATTTCGAGTAACTTAACCCAAGCTAATCTGAGTGACGCCAATTTAATTAATGCCAGTTTGCGAGCATCAACCTTGAATGGGGCAAATCTCAGTCGTGCCAATCTGTCCGAAGCCATTCTCAGTGAGGCGATAATGCGGGAAGCTAACTTAAATCAGGCAAAATTGACCGATGCTTCACTCAGCCGCACCAATCTCTCTTATGCTACATTAATTAGCGCTAATTTAGACAAGGCGAATTTAACCAATGGGATTTTCCTAGAGACAAACTTAACCCAGGCAAATCTGAACAAAGCCCTGTTACATGGCGCTAACTTTACTCAAGCCGACTTAACCGAAGTTGATTTGAGTCAGGCTCGCATCAATGGTGTGAATTTGACCCGAGCCATCCTGATTAGGGCGAAGTTGAGAGGCGCGAGTATTTGTTGGACAACGCTACGAGGTGCTAATCTTAGCCAAGCTAATTTATATCGCGCTAAACTGTGCTGGTCTAATTTAACGGATGCAATTTTACTAGAAACCGTGTTGCTCGATGCCAATATGGATCAAGTTAACCTGCGTGGTGCGACATTAACGGGGGCGATATTACCCGATGGATTCAGTTATGATTAAACTCATCCATTTCACGTTGATAGTTCATGGTTCATTGTTCATGGCAATGAACGATAGGCGATGAACCATGAACCAAGTCAGGTGGACACTGCCCACCGGATTGATAGCCGAATCAGCATTTTAGTCCATTTTAATGGACTTAAGCTTTGAGCCAAGAACTTGAGTTCTTGGCGGATGATGTGGGAGTCTTAAAAATGGTGTAATATCTCAATTTGAATAACCAGATAAATTCGTCAATCAACCATTAACAATCAACCACGATCAATGATTCGGATCAAAACCTGGAAACAATTTGGACTATTTGCCCTGTTAGGATGGCTGTTAAGTTGGCTGATAAGCTGTAGCCCCGCCCCCACACCGTCAGCCTCTGGCGAACTAGAGTTCTGGACGATGCAGCTTCAGCCTCAGTTTACCGAGTATTTTAACCAAGCGATCGCGGATTTTGAAGCCGACAACCCAGAAGTAAACGTGCGCTGGGTGGATGTCCCCTGGGCAGAAATGGAACGGAAAATCTTAACGGCGGTATCGGCAAAAACGGCACCGGATGTGGTTAACTTAAATCCCAGCTTTGCCTCCCAGCTTGCCACTCGTAATGCTTGGTTAGAGTTAGAAGAGACAATCCCCGATGAAATTCGCCAGCGATATTTACCCAAAATCTGGCAAGCGAGTACGATTGATAATCAAAGTTTTGGTATTCCCTGGTATCTAACCACACGGGTGACGATTTACAATCAAGATTTACTTAAACAAGCCGGAATTAGTCAACCGCCCACAACCTATACTGAATTGGCAGAGGTTGCCCAACAAGTGAAAGATAAGACAGGAAACTATGCCTTTTTTGTCACCTTTATCCCCGATGATTCCAGTGAAGTGTTGGAATCCTTGGTTCAGATGGGTGTGCAGTTAGTCGATACAGAAGGAAAAGCCGCCTTTAATACGCCTGAAGGAATTGCCGCCTTTAAGTATTGGGTAGACTTGTATCAAAAAGGACTCTTACCGCGAGAAGTTCTCACCCAAGGACATCGAAATGCGATTGAATTATATCAAGCGGGAGAGACAGCATTACTAGCATCTGGGGCGGAATTCTTAAAAACCATTGAAACCAATGCCCCCGACATTGCCAAAGTATCAGCGACATCCCCTCAAATTACCGGAAAAACCGGGAAAAAGAATGTGGCGGTAATGAATTTAGTCATTCCACGGGATACAAATAACCCAGAGGATGCCTTAAACTTTGCTCTATTTGTAACAAATACCGAGAATCAGTTGGCTTTTGCTCAAGCAGCAAATGTTTTACCCTCAACCATGGCAGCAGTGGAACAGTATCAAGCGCAATTGTCAAGTAATCCGAATGCTTCACCCGTAGAACAAGCGCGGGCAATTAGTGCCAATCAGTTAACAGAAGCGGAGGTATTAGTACCCGCGATGAAGGATTTAAATAAGTTACAAGCTGCAATTTATGAGAACTTACAAGCAGCAATGTTAGGAGAAAAGGAGGTAGAACAAGCCGTAGCTGATGCTGCCCAGATGTGGGATAGTTTGTAGTTGGTAGTAAAGGCTTTAGCCGATCAACGCTCCAACGCAGGAACTAACCTCAAAATTACACCATAGTAGGGTGGGCACTGCCCACCAGCCTTCAAGTCAATACCATTCACCTTAAGTTAGTTTTACCATGCTTCATCTAGGGTTAAATTACGAGGGTTTTTCAGGATAAAGGTGTCATCTTCTTTGATTAAATCACCTGTACAGGATAGAGGCAAGCGTTCTTGATAGGCTTTAATGGCAAGAATATAGTCATGGTTAAACAATTCAGCCTGGATTTTACGAAGTTTGTTAACGATAACGCCTGATAGGGTAATTTCTCCGCTTAATTTATCCCGATTAGGGCATTGCAGTTGGATAACAATTCCCTGGATAGTCATATCTTTAGCTTGAGTAATTAATTCACCAAATATTTCTAGTTGAGAGCGATTTTCAGCCAATGACAAGGTTTCTAACACTTCACTCATCCGGCGGTAAAAATCGATAATTTCCGGTTTTAACGGAAGTAAGAGTTCAAAATCATCTCCTTGGGGAGTGGCTTGAGTCCAGATTGATGCTTTATCCGCTATCTTTTCTTGCTGATGCCAGTGATGCGCTTTTAAATACGCTTCAACTTGCATGGGTTGTATTTCTCTAAGAGCCTCTAAATCTTGTATAATTGCTTTCATAGAACTTCTCCGGCGGCGATTCGTTGCATAATGGTAGAAAGAGCATCCACGTTAAATATATTATGGCGTGGAATTTCAACAGTTATGGTTGATTGATTAATGAGTTGAGGTTGTCCGCGTAGTGATAGCTAATAGCCGCATCGTTTGAGACACAGAGATTCTTCTGACTGGGATAACCATTCATTGACGTTATCGGGAACTAAAACGACTATTAGGAGTTGCGGAACAAACGGATCATCACAGCTTAATTCTTCATAGTTCTTCGCTGAGAGACGGTATTTGAGAGCATTTTCTTGCAGAACATCTTGTGACGTACATTTAATCTGGACGTCAAATCGAGGTAAGCGTTTTGAGCCAATAGTTCCGGGTACGGTTATAGTGGCATCAATACCACTATTATCTAACCGTCGTGTGGCTGATTGGAGGGAGTAACCAGCCGCAGCGGTGACACCATATACATAAGCATAGCTAAAG
>CAZNNK010000791.1:0-3702 GCA_964574085.1 uncultured Coleofasciculus sp. | reverse complement strand
TGAACAACAAAACCCGCCCTCCTCACCGCTAAATGAACAACAAAACCCGCCCTCCTCACCGCTAAATGAACAACAAAACCCGCCCTCCCCACCGATAACGGAACAACAAAACCCGCCCTTCCTCACCAATAACTCACCGATAACCGAACAACAAAACCCGCCCTCCTCACCGAATAATGGCTCAAAAAAACCTGCCCTTGTTCATGTTAACCCTTGGTCGGGGCGGGTTCAGTCACATCTGGGTTAGGGAATAAACAATAATGGTGAAACCCGCCCCTACACATGCACTATGCCCAACTAGCTCCCCCAGCTCCCCCTGCTTCCCCAGCTCCCTCTGCTCCCTCTGCGCCCCTTAATCCTCTCCCGCCAACGGTTCTGTCATCAACGTCTTTTGCACAGTTTGACTGAGAGATTCAGCGATAGGTTTGGCATCTGCTAAATCCCCTAACGGTTCCATCGGAATCTGGATAGAAACCGCTATCCATGGTACTCGCTGACGCTTTAATTGGGCAACTTGGTCAACCCAAAACCATTGACGGGTGGCGGGATGACCCCCTGTCGCCCAAGCGTACCACTGAACAACGGCAAAGGTTTGCTGTTGAGTCCAAGCGCGAAAAAGACGGGCATTAACCTGCGCCTGCTGGGATTGGGTTTCAACAGTAAACTTTAAGCGTTGATGGGAATCCTTTTTCCATTGAAAGACACCATTAATATCCATCCATTCAACCTGAGGTTGATCAATCGGACCATTGGGAGGACGTAATAATAGCAATACAGGTTTATCCAAGTCTCCCTTAATTTCCTGATAGGACCATTTATGCCCCCCTAAGGTGACAGTTCGTTGCTCTAGGGTTTCCCAGCCCGGAATCTCTAACCCCTCAATTTGCACGACTTTGATGCTACTGAAATTAGCAAATCTGGGTGGCTCAATCCACGACCAGTTGCCTGTAAAATAACTGGGTACTGCCCCGATCGCGACAATAACCAATAATACCAGTAACACGATCGCGCGGTTGAATCGCAGGCGTTTAATTACCTGGTGTAGTCTTGAGGATTTCATCAGATTTGCCTTCATGGGCGCAAGAGTTTTGAGTGTTCCAGACGTGTCATGGCGCGTCTTTAATAATTTTGTGTAGGGGCGGGTTTAGGGATTTTAGGTTTGGCTATTGATGGTAACGTTTGTACAAAACCCGCCCTGACTAAATACAAACGTTTTTTAACCTCCCTCAGATACAGAATCAGGGGTTTGAGGTTCAGTGTCAACAGAACGTTCAATGACCTTCAGTAAAAGCACCAGAATACCCAACATTCCCGCCGAATAAAGATCTCCACCCCAACTTTCATGCAGCCAATGGAATGCCCCATCCATCCCAGTACCATGGAAAAATGTGAGTAGGGTATTGCGGATAATATTACCAATGACGCTAACCAACACCGCACCAATAAGCAACAATGTCGTCTTCTGTCGGGATATCCACGCCCCACTCCAGTACAACAGCATTAAACTCACATATAAACTGGTAAACAGCATCTTTAATCCAGCACAGTGAGGGGCAACTTCTACAATTCGTCCGCCGACAAATAAGTTAATGCCAACCACATTGACATCAATGCCAAATTGAATCAAAACAAATCCGGCAACTCCAGCAATAAAACGTTGTAGGGGCAAGGCGTAAGGTTCGATTAAATAGGGAAAGGCAGTTGGGGTTGCCAGAATCACCAACAGTAGGGGAAAGCTTTGTAAGCGTAAACCCGGAATCCCTTTGAACCACAAACAAAGTCCCGCTAAAACCGTGGGGAAGGAAATATTAACCAGTTCCGATTGACCCGACAGATAAAAAACACCACCAACTGCCAGTAATCCTAACCCAATATAATTCGATTTATCCGGTATGGCTTGCCACTGCTGGCGATGAGTCCAAGCGATATAGGCGGCAAAGGGCAGTCCAATTAAACCGTGGCTAAAGTATTCATGCTCAATACTAATACTTTTATTCAGCCAGCCATTATACCAGTGGATGAGTAAAGGCGCATAGAGGATAATCAGTAAAGCGGCGATCGCACCATCCCACAGGTGACGGTCAATGGCAGTAGGAATCTTTTGTCCAAGTTGCATAATTGTACCCCGAAATTACAGCCGCCAGATGCGGTTACAACAGGCTATTGAGGCAATCAACGACTCGCTCAATTTGAGCGTTACTTATTCCAGGATACATAGGCAATGATAAAATTTCCTGGCACAGGGTTTCAGCCTGGGGGAAATCACCCTTTTGATACCCCAAATAGTGATAAGCAGGTTGTAGATGGCAAGGGAGGGGATAATGGATACCCGTTTGAATCCCAGCGGTATTGAGTTTCTCTTGCACCATTTCCCGGTTAAGGGAACAGGTGGCGGTAATCCGAATCACGTACAGATGATACACATGACCCGTACCGCTTTGGTTTTGGATGGGGATAATCCCTTTATCGGCTAGGGGGGCTAATAATTGGTCATAATACTGGGCGGCAGCGTTGCGAGACTGATTCCATTGGGGTAAGTGGGGTAACTTGGCATTGAGAACCGCCGCTTGGATGGAATCTAAGCGACTGTTTTTGCCCAGTTCTGAGTGATAATATTTACGAGGTGCGCCATAATTCCGTAGCGATCGCACAGTTTTATAGACATCGGGATCACTCGTCAGGACGATTCCACCATCGCCAAACGCGCCTAAATTCTTACTCGGATAAAAGCTAAAACCAGCGGCTTTACCCACCGAACCCGCCCGATACCCGTCCCGTTGGGCTAAATGGGCTTGGGCGGCGTCTTCAAAGAGTAACAGGTTGTGACTATGGGCAAAGTTGAGTAACTGTGGCGGTGATACCATCTGACCATAGAGGTGAACGGGTATAATCGCCTTGGTTTTGGGAGTGATGGCTTTTTGCGCCGCATTCAGGTCAATCAGGGCGGTGTTGGGGTCACAATCGACTAAGACGGGGGTTGCCTTTGCCTCAAGTACACCAATCAAGGTGGCGATAAACGTATTGACAGGAACGATCACTTCATCACCGACACCAATCCCATTGGCTTGTAATCCTAGCGCGATCGCATCTGTCCCGGAAGCGACACCGACACCATACTCCGCACCAGACGCCGCCGCAAATGCGGCTTCCAACTCGGCTAAGGCTTGACCTAAGACAAAATCGCCGCGTTGGATAACCGTCTGCATCGCTTGTTCAATGTCCGCTTGAATTGGCTGGTGTTGCAGCGTCAGATCAACAAAAGGAATGGTTTCTGGGGGTGGGGAATTCATGAATACACGACCAAAGAATAGGAGTTTGCTGAGTCAGGTTATCTAATGGGGAGTTTGAGGGGCTATAAGTCCCGCGCATGGACTCCTCAAGCCGGCTGAGTGAGGTTCGATACCTCCGAAGCAGGCAGGTTTGGTAATCTTTTGATATAGTCCCGAATAATCTCGGCACTGGAGATTCCTCTCTCTTGAGCGTTGCGCTCTAGTTTGTCGAATTCTTGCTGAGTCAATCGAACTCGAAACACTTTGTTTCTTGCCATAATCGTAGCTTGTATGTGCTACACTAATTGTATCAGCTAACCACTGACCCGATTGAGAGTAAAAGGTAGGCATTAGTCGGAACCTCCAAATTCTGGGAACGGTATTGTAAAGTTTCAATAACAATATAGTCAGATATAGTCATGTTTGGTAATAT
>CAZNNK010000790.1:0-3707 GCA_964574085.1 uncultured Coleofasciculus sp. | reverse complement strand
GAAGATGGGGAAGATGGGGAAGATGGGGAAGATGGGGAAGATGGGGAAGCTGGGGGAAGATGGGGAAGATGGGGAAGATGGGGAAGATGGGGAAGATGAGTAAAAATCACAAGTTTTGTAGGGGCGGGTTTAGGGATTAACCTTGATGATTTCTGATAACTATGATGCAAAACCTGCCCTTGTTCTATTACTTGTTCTATTATTTGAGAGCAAATAACAATGGTCGCGATCGCCAACAAACCCCTAACCTTTGAGGAATTTCTGAACTGGGATGATGGTTCCGGTAGGTCATTCGAGCTTGTCAAAGGAGTTGCCATGCCCCTCCGCGAACCCACAGCCAAACATGAAGACGTTGTTGATGGGCTTTGTCGTCTCCTGAACAACCACTGCCAAGACTTTAATTTACCCTATGTTCCCCGTCAGAGCAAACAAGTCCGGTTGAATAACGCCCCTGGTGAAAATGAGTCCAGTCGTAAAGCCGATATTGTGGTATTCGCCAAAGACGAATGGCAAAGAATGCGTCAAAGTTCAGCATCTGCGGCAGCATACATACCACCTCCCCTGGTGATTGAAGTTGTCAGCACCAATTGGCGGGACGATTACCGGATTAAATTAAATGAGTACGAAACACTCGGAATTCGGGAATACTGGATTGTCGATTATGCTGGACTCGGAGGAGTTCAATATATTGGATCTCCTAAACAACCCACTGTAACGATCAATCGTTTAATTGACGATGAATACCAAGCAGCGCGATATCAAGGAGACGCGACAATTCTATCTCCCCTGTTTCCTCAGTTAGAACTAACAACGCTTCAAATTGTGGCAATGACACAAGGGTAATAGCATTTTACTTTTCTTTAAACAGTGAATCAAACTGGGCTTTGAGCGATGGCATATCTGCAATGCGTGACACCAGCACACTGGCGTTTCCGGAATCCTCTAGACGCTCTTTCCAATAGCGTATCCGATCCGGGTGATTCATCCAAAATTGAATCACGGTATCCACGGCTCTATCTATATTCCATCCTTTCTGAGGGGGAACTGTTTCAACCGATTCTAAGAAGGCGTCCAAGGTACATTGATAGGTTCCTAGGTATTCAACGCCTGGGGGAGTTGCTTGTTCACTGATCCGCTGTTGATGATTAAAAAAGTCTAGGACTGGGGAAACGCCTAAGATATCAAATGTATAGTTCATGGGATTAAATCTTTGCTTTTACAGCCTTTATCCCCAATTTTAATCAAATAGATTGATTCTAGATTATCATTGTGAACAATTTTATAAAAATTTTATTTAACGGTCGAGGGCAAATTTAAAATAGGTGGTGAAATTAGCACTCTATGCCATTGAGTGCTAATAAAAAACAGAACAAAATCGGTTGTTTAGTCACACAGAAAAGAGCCAATGAGTAGCAAAACGTTGGCGATCGCGTCATGTTAGCTCAAGGATTGAACTGTATGAGCCAAGTACGACAACCCACCTGTGAATATTGTGTCACCGGAGATTCTCATCAATGTGAGTTTGATCAAGAATGGGGTATCACAGGCAAACCCAGTGGATTTGCGGAATATCTGGCGATTCCTGCCATTTTGCGTTATAGCTGGGATGATTGGATGGGCACTCTAGACGTTCCACCAGCATGTCTCTATCCCGCCTGGCGGGGTTAATGGCTGCAAACCTTTATCCATGAACACACTCTTGGCGGGTCACTATCAAATCATCAAATATCTAGGCGGTGGCGGTTTCGGTCAAACGTTTCTGGCTAAAGATAGCCATTTACCCGGAAATCCCTTGTGTGTGGTTAAGCAACTTAAACCTCAGCTAAACCAGCCGCAAGCCTTGGACACAGCGAAACGCTTATTTGAACGGGAGGCGCAAACGCTGTATCGCTTGGGAACCCATGACCAAATTCCCCGATTGCTAGCGCACTTTGAGCAAGATGAAGAGTTTTATTTGGTGCAGGAGTTTGTCGAGGGTCAACCCCTGAATCAGGAACTGGCGACCAGGAAACCGATTGGGGAATCCGAGGCGATCGCACTCCTAAACGATATCTTACAGGTACTGGCTTATGTTCACCAACAGCAGGTGATTCACCGCGACATTAAACCCGCCAACTTGATCCGCCGCCGTCGCGATCGCAAAATGGTGTTGATTGATTTTGGTGTGGTTAAAGCCGTGAGTACACCCGCCTCTACCCTTTATGGCGCTACCAGTATCACCGTCGCTGTGGGTTCCCCCGGTTATATGCCTAGCGAACAACAAGCGGGTCAACCTTATTTTAGTAGCGACATCTACGCCGTGGGGATGGTGGTATTGCAAGCCTTAACTGGATTAAGTCCCACCAGTAAGCAAACCGCCCAAAGACTCCCTCGTGATCACGATGGAGAATTTTCTTGCGCCTTACTACGCGATCGGATGACGATTCATCCCGGTTTAGCCGCTATCCTAGATAAGATGGTGCGCTATGACTATCGACAGCGATACCGAGACGCCAGTGAAGCCCTAGAAGCCCTAGAGCAATTCCGTCATCATAGAGGGGATGAACCCATCACTCATCCGCCAACCCTGGTTATCCCCCCAACTCATCCCCAATCACAAATCACCGATCACCAAACCCCCACATTACCCTTGTCCTCACCTCCGACGCTAGATCAACCCGAAGGACAGGTGAGTCTAAATTCAGGCTTTTACGTCGAGCGTCCTCCGGTAGAATCAGACTGTTATGATGCCATTCTCAAACCCGGTGCTTTAATTCGGGTGAAAGCGCCGCGACAGATGGGCAAAAGTTCTTTACTATCACGAATTCTTAACCACGCCAGTCAACACAACTATCGCACCGTTTGCCTGAATTTTCAGTCGGCGGATGCGGAGTTTCTCACCAGTTTAGACCAATTTTTACAGTGGTTTTGTGCCAGTGTAAGCTGGACTTTAGGCTTAGAGGATCGCTTGGATACTTATTGGCGGGGAATTTTAGGCAGTAAGAATAAATGTACTGATTATTTTCAACGTTATTTATTATCACAAAACTCCAGTCCATTGGCATTGGGATTAGATGAAGTGGATCAAATCTTCCAATATCCAGACATCGCCACCGACTTTTTTGGACTATTGCGAGCATGGCACGAGCAGGGCAAAAATCAGGCAATTTGGCAGCGTCTGCGATTAGTCTTTGTCCATTCTAAAGAAGTTTATATTCCCCTGAATATTAATCAATCTCCCTTTAATGTCGGTATACCGATTGAACTCCCGGAACTGACTCCGGTGCAAATCTGGGATTTAGTCCAGCGCCATTCTCTAGATTGGCAACCGCACCAAGTCGAGGAATTAATGAACATGACCGGAGGACATCCCTATTTGGTACGAGTGGCACTTCATCAAATCGCCCGAGGGAAGATGACATTGGAGAAATTGCTGCAAATTGCGCCAACGGAAGAAGGACCTTTCTACGACCATTTACGTCGCCATTTATTAAACTTAGAAGAAAATGCCGAATTGGTGACAGCGATTCAACAAGTCGTGGCGGCGAATCACCCCGTTGAAATTAAAGCCGCCGCCGCGTTTAAATTACGCAGCATGGGACTGGTGAAGTTTCAGGGAAACGCCGTCACGCCCTTGTGTCAGATGTATCGCCACTATTTCCGCGATCGCCTGAGGAGTTCATAAGCCAGGGATTGGATTCACCCTAGTTTTTCCAGTATGGGTATAG
>CAZNNK010000789.1:1894-3707 GCA_964574085.1 uncultured Coleofasciculus sp. | reverse complement strand
CCTTGTCCTCCTTGTCTTGTCCCCACCCTAAGGTAAAAAACCTACACCTGTCAGCGCTCCCCCAGCACCTCCTATCTAACAGAATCCCCATCGACAAGAGGTTCGTTGATAGAAGTGCAGTCGTCCCACACCCAGATATAATCCATAGGGTTTTTCTCCCGCTGGAAAAGCGGTGACACCAAATAAATAAACTCCACCCCAATAAGGATTACGCCGTGGCTGAAGACCAATTGTTAATGTGGTTCCCGGAGAGATTGGTTCGGCAAAACTAACAGAAACCGTTTGTGTCGCATCATCTTTGGTGACTGATTGCAACGCTAATTGTTCGCCTTTATTCCGAGCCGTTCCGGTAAAGGCTAAAGTATCATCAAGCCGGAAATGGATCGTTTCGCTTCCTTCCCGTTGACTAATCGTCACCTTCTGTAAGGGTTCACCCGCATTCTCTGGAAGTTGCAGGGTAAAATAATATTTAGCTCCCCATACTCCCACACGGTTAAACGTAGTGAACACATTAATCAAGCGCGGCGATTTTTCAAAGGAAACGGTGCCATCGGCTTGCTGTACAGCATGAATTGGGGTAGTTGGTATTCCCCAGAAACTGGCTGTACTCAGGGTTAAGGCTATGAGAGTGGCAACGCGCATAAGTAAAAAGCAATGTTAGCCCAACTACTGCCATGGACTAATCACTCTTATATTGTATTCGACATTACAAATCTGGAGGTCGATCGCGGTTGGTCAATTCCGAGGGAGGGCGATCGCTACTCCAAGCCCACCACACTTTACCACACTGACATTGATAGAACTCTTGCCACTTTTTGCGATAATCTTCAGTCAGGACGGGTGATTGTCGATTAATCCAAACCCGTTGGGCTTCCATCGAAGAAGCATGACAGGTGGGACAGCAGAACTCTAAGGCATGAGTGGCTGATTTGGTCCATTGCGGTGGAAATGGGGTAAAAGCGTCCATAGTCTATCGCTGGGTGGTAGCTGGAGGGGAGAGTCTGGTCTTGACTATCTCCTGTGCCTATTTTACGGGTTTACCTGCCCAAGCGTTTTGAGTTTTCAGGTAGGCATGAGATAGTTGGACAATAGGTGTTTTAACTTTAGTCCTCTAAATCCTGTAAGTTTGAGTCCCTCGGCTGATGAATCCAGAGCCAGAAATTCGCCGTTTGCGTGATCTAATGCCCGCCTCTGGGCGAATGCTGACCAAAATTATCAGTAAACCGCAACAGACGGCGGTGATTGACACTCCTTTTCCGATGCCTTGGTCGAGAGATCGTCCAATCTATATTAACTTTGATCTGTGGCGTCGCTTACCTAGAGCGCAACGGGATATGCTGCTCCTGAGTACCGTGAGTTGGTTGCTAAATATCAGGTGGTTTAAACCAGATTTATATCAAGGCGTTGTCATTGCTGGGTTGTTAGGGGGAATGGTGGAATTTGTGCAAGGCGATGCGGTGGGTGTCGTCGTGGCGACGGGATTGAGTGCGATCGCGGGGAGTCAAATTTGGCGCAGTACTCGCAGTTGTCAAACTCACTTAGATGCGGATACCGATGCGCTCAACGTTGCTTTGCGGCGTGGCTATACCGAAGCAGAAGCGGCACAGCATCTATTAGCGGCAATTGAATCCGTGGCTGAGATAGAAGGGCGACTGAGTTTAAATTTTACTGAATTAATTCGCAGCCAAAACTTGCGGGCGATCGCAGGGATTTCTCCTGTGGGGGTTCCGGAGAGTGTGAGACAGAATAGTTAGGCGTTGCTGAATAAGTGTTGTGGTGAGGGGAAGCTGGGGGAGCTGGGGAAGCTGGGGGA
>CAZNNK010000789.1:0-1884 GCA_964574085.1 uncultured Coleofasciculus sp. | reverse complement strand
TTTTAGTCTTATTTGTTTGGGTTTTTTTTTTAGTTTTGGTGGGGTGGGTAAGGGGGGGGCGCTGGGCACGCGGGGGCAGATGGGTGCCTTGGGGGAGATGGGGAAGCGCCAAGCAAGCTACGTCATTCGTTATTCGTCTTATGGTCGGGGCGGGTTTTGCCGCCAAGCTAGAGATAACAATCAATATTAGTCCCTAAACCCGCCCCTACAACTCAACACTCACCCACCTAGGGGATGTTAAGTTTTGATAACGTTGGGCATCCTGTTGATGGAAGCCGATCGCCCTTAGCTATGGAATTTTGAATATTAGTCACGGTAAAGATTTAATTTTGTCCATATTTCCTGAGAGTCAGTGGCGTTTCTGGCGATACCTGATTACAGTTGCTCTAGTGGCGATCGCTTATAAGGGTAGCGCTCATTTTACCTTGTCTTGGCTGGGATTGGGCGCTGAGGCGTCTCCCGTGTGGGTTGGTGCGGGGATTGCTCTGGCTGTCCTTTTTTTGCAGGGAAAACGGCTGTGGGTTGGTGTGGCGATTGGTGCATTTTGGCTCAATCTGTCTCTGGGAGCCTCATTTTTGGTGTCTCTGGGTTCGGTAATCGGCTGCACGTTACAAGCTGTTGTCGGTGCGATGGGATTACGTCGCCTAAATTTTAACCCGACGTTAGAACGCCTCAAGGATGCTTATGTTCTAATTGTTTTTGGCGCGATCATTGCTCCCTTAATTAACGCCACGATTAGTACCCTAGTGAATTGCTGGGTGAATTTTATTCCCTGGCATCAATTTGGATTGAATTGGGGGACGCTTTGGTTAGGAGACAGTATGGGAATCTTAGTGTTTACCCCCTTACTGCTATTAATTGCCCAGGAATCTCATCGGGCAATTGTGCCGCCCAATTATCCACGCCAACAGATTTTAGAAGCTGTCCTGTGCTGGAGTCTACTGGGGGTATTGAGTTGGCTAGTTTTCCAGTCTCGAACCACCTTTGCTCTCTCCGACTATCCCCTGGAATACTTGCCCTTTCCCTTTGTGGTTTGGGCGGCGCTGCGATTTCGGGTGTGGGGTGCGGTTCTTGCCAGTTTAATCGTTTCGGGAATGGCAATTGGCGGTGTCCTCCAGGGGATTGGACCGTTTGTGGTGAAAACGGGAAGTACCTTAGGGGCAATTTTACTGCTACAAACGTTTATGGCGGTAGTAACCATAACTGCTTTAGTGTTAGCCGCCGCCATGTCAGAGCGTCAACAGGCAGAAGAACAACTGCGGGCTACCTTAGAACGCGATCGCTTGTTAGGGGAGATTGCCCTGCGGATTCGTCAATCCTTGGATTTAGATCAGATTTTGCACACCACTGTTGTGGAAGTGCGGCAATTATTACAGGCAGATCGGGTCTATATCAGTTATCTGGATGAAAATAACCACAGTAAAATTGCTGCCGAATCCGTCGCCTCGGCTTACAAATCCCTGTTGGGATGGAAACCCTCCGATGAATTATTACAAGAAACCCAAGAATTATTTGCCCAACGTCAAATTTTAATCCGGGATAATACGGATCGGGTTAATGTAACGCCCTATCTCAAAGAGTTTTATCGGTGTTTCCAGATTAAAGCGACTCTGGCAATTCCCCTAATTCTTGATGATCAACTGTTTGGACTCTTGGCGGTTCATCAATGCCACCGTTCCCGTCATTGGCAATCCTTTGAGGTGGATTGGTTAAGGCGATTAGCGGTTCAAGTCACCATTGCTATACAACAAGCTCAACTTTATCAACAAGTCCAAGGTCTTAATAGTACCCTAGAAAGTCAAGTGGCGGAACGTACCCTGCAACTTGAGGAAAAAATGCAGGAAGTGCAACGGCTTTACGAACTCAAAGATGTGTTTTTGCAAG
>CAZNNK010000788.1:0-3708 GCA_964574085.1 uncultured Coleofasciculus sp. | reverse complement strand
GGTTAAAGTCATTGGAGAGTCTCACCAAGATTCCTCTGGCTTCTACGATTGTAATGGGCTTTTCTCAAGGGGGAGCCATGGCTTTAGATATTGGATTACATTTACCCTTAGCGGGTTTAGTGTCCATGAGTGGTTATTGGCATCGCACGCCTCAAGAGATTGAACCTCCTTTGCCTCCTGTTTTAATTGTTCATGGTAGACAAGATAATGTTGTTCCTTTGAGAGTCGCTCATCGATTGCGGGATTATTTACTAGCCCTCGGTGCGCCGATGCAGTACAAAGAGGTGGATATGGGGCATGAGATTGCGCCGGAAGTGGTGGAAATTGTGCGGGATTTTATTTTGGTGAATACTTAAAGTAGGGAACAGGAGAGATGGGGGAGTCAGGGCGGGTTTTGTACAAACGTTACCATCAATAACCAACAGAAAGTTCCTAATACCAAGTTGCAGTCTACTCTATCTGCTATCTTTGAACGCAACTTGGTATAACCCGCCCCTACAAACCCGGTTTTCTTGAGCAAAGAGAAGGGACACCTAATCCCCATTAAAATTCACGTCGAGAGAAAATCAGAATCGCGATCGCCAGCAGCAAGATTGTGTAGAATACGGCATAAGCGGCATTTTTTAGGAGGATTCCGGAGGAAGGAAGCAACCCATACACCGCCTCATTTTTCAAATTTAGACCGGATAAATCGGGTAAGACAAGGAAAAGCCCTTGAGTTATCGTCTCTATTGTTGCATTTTCGCTGAGTTTTCCTAACTCCAGCACATCCCGACTCAAATGTCCCATTAAATAGATGCCGAAGGTTAGGAGTGTGGCAAGAATTGAGCTGGTAAACACACCAAACATCAGCGCTACGGCGACAATTAGGCTTAACTCTAAAAACTGATAAAGCTCTGAAATCAGTAGGCTAGCTAAGGGGTAATTAATGCCATTGAAACTAAGGAGAGCTAAATAAATAGCAGTCATGGCGATAATTAAAACGGCTAGGACTCCCACTAACCCTAAATGCTTACCAATAATTAATTCTGCTCGTGAAATAGGTTTAGGAATTAAAACCAATACAGTACGTTTTTCGATTTCCTTATTAATCAAACCTGTACCGACAAATATGGCAACCAGGACGCCTAAAAGACCAATCGTCGCTAGACCTAAATCCAGAAATATTTTATCTTCTGTGGTGGCTGCAACTTCCCGCAGGAGGGGTAGCGCAACGACCAACAGCAGGGCAAAAAAGCCAATCACATAAAAGATGCGATCGCGAATGACTTCCTGAAACCCATTTGTTGCTATTGTCCAAATTCTACCTAAAGTTTTCGTCATTTGTCCTTGGTCTTATGTCCTTTGTGTTTTATCAATTCATTCGTTGAGTCGATAATTCATAAACTTGGTGCTTTAGAGGTAACAATCGGTTCAGCGACGCCCCATCCTTCTACCGGATCACATTCTACCTGACTGATGGGACTAATACCTGTATCAGTTTCACGATTGACAGATATTATCTCACAAGACTTAGTGAGTACGTTGGGTTTAATTTGCGATCGCGGACCTTGCCAAAGGGTATTTAGTTGTAAGTTATACCCCGACTCCCGCAGCGAAATATCACCGAGACTCACGTCTTGCCAAAACTTGTCTTCTTTGATATCAGGAGAGGCAATTTCTTGCCTGACTTCGGCGTCAATCTGCTTAATTAGCTGTTTCAGTTTTTCGCGTTCTCGAATCAGAAGAATTTGTTCGATATCTGACCACTCTTGGTTATTGAGCTGTTCTTCTAAGCGAGATGCTACTAAATCTAAAATGGTAGTCCCACGGGGTAGCCTTTGTTTCGGTTCATCGGTGGATAGTCTGACCACAAAGGCACTTTTTTCAAATGTATCAGCCGCAATTGTGGGATATTGAACTAACCAGTTTTCTACCAAAAAATAGAATTGAAACCAACTGCTGAGTATCAACTGACTCGTGAATAACCACACCAGCGGTTGACGTTTGTCTCTATCGGGAATTTTGGGTTGAAAATTCTCACCTAAACAAGTGGGTAATGCGGCAATTACTGCCGATATCAGGGGCCAGACGACTAAAGCGTCGGCTGATAATTCGCCTGTAACAATGCCAAAAATATAAATGGTAACCAGCGCTCCTGTAATCCAGGGACTTAAGAGGACTTTACCAATGCTGATGTCTTTATTGCTAGTTGTTGCCCAATAGACACCTAAAATTAAAAACCACCAACTAAAACTCGCTAATATAATTGTGAAAATATTCGTCGCCAAAAATGACATGACCCACGAGAATACGCTTAACCCGATTAGGGTCTGCCAAGAAAAAGCTGTGTCCGGGTTAAAGATTTCAAATATAGTTCTTAGGAGGTTATTTATCCAATTTAATATATTGTTTATAATTTGCCTAATCATTGGTTTAATCCGAAAATAAAGGTAAGAGAATTGGAGGTCGTTAGAACAGTACGAAAACCGTTCAATTTCGGTATTTCTAGGTTGGGGATCAGAATAGAGTATTCAATTCAAGAACATTCAAGTCCATAAACCGTAAGATTAAAATCAGCAAAATAGCACTGTAACTATAGGCATTAGCCAGTAGCACAGCAAAGGCAGGATTGGGTTTAGGTTTGGTAATCTTCCGCTTGGGTTGATTAAATAAGCTAGGTCTTTTGTTAGATACATCGGAACTCATTTTAAACTGTTCTGGTTGATCATGAATCCATTTATTTATAATTTCTAATCCGATTATTTTGATGGTAAAACTGAAAAAGAAAATCATGATACCAATAGAAATTAGTTGAGGATTTGGTGTATCTAATTGAATGCCTATGGGATGATCAAATAAAATAAAATTTACAATTTGAATCCGCAGAAGTTGGGGCAACAAACTCTCTAGAACGAAAAAGGTTAACCAACCCAGGACAACGCTCCATAAATTCAATGAGGTAGCATATTGTACACTGGTTTTACGAGTAAGGTTTAGCCGTCGGTGCAAGACCCTGGCTTCTAGGGCGATCGCGACTAACAGGAATAAGATTTGAAAGAGAATCAGTTGGAGGGGTAAAACAATAGTTATGTTATCTATCATAAGGGTTTCTGTTTAAATCGATGGTATCAGTTCATCGTTCGTCATACTCGCTTGCGCGAGAAGCAAGCTACGTTATTCGTCATACTCGCTTTCATGAGAGACAATCAATGTTACATCCTGGGAACCTCTGACATTCTGCCTTATTCCTCCTAACGACGACGGGGATAACTGTCTGGCTTGTTTATACTATATTAGATTGGCAGGGATAAGAGGATAAATATTATTCTTTCCATTCCCGGTTATATCGCTAAACTGAGTTGGGGTAAAGTCTTAAGGATCGTCCATGACCAGAACAGGTATTGGTATTCGCACGGCGGCTGAGCGTACAGAACGGATCACGGGTCAGATTCATGTTTATGACGGCGTGGGTAAGGGGAAGTCTCAAGCCGCATTGGGCGTGGTTTTGCGCTCGATTGGTTTAGGGATTAACTGTGCGGAATCCAGTCGGGTCTTATTGTTACAGTTTCTCAAGGGACCGGGACGGAACTATGACGAGGATGCGGCGATTGAGGCGTTGCGACGGGCGTTTCCTCACTTGATTGATCAGGTTCGCACGGGACGGAGTGAGTTTTTTACCCAAGAGGAAGTGACGCGGTTTGATACGCTAGAGGCGCAGCGCGGTTG
>CAZNNK010000787.1:0-3713 GCA_964574085.1 uncultured Coleofasciculus sp. | reverse complement strand
GGACTGCCTAAAGCTGACTAGCCCAATCTTGGGTAGCTTAACCGCCGTCCCTTGGATTGGCTCAACTCCTAACTGAGGGAACACGAATGACCGCATTCTGCCGACTTTCTTGAACCGTGGGAAACCATGCCCTTGCTCCCACATACTGAAGAATGCTTTCTCTAGTCGCTTAAGCGTTTGCTGTAGCACTTGTGAGTGTACTCGCTTTAGATTTTCACTCGTTTTTCGGTATGCGGTTAGCCCACGACATTGATTGGCATACGTAGGTCTGGGGGTATCAGTTGGAATGATGTATTCAGACCGGAGTGAGCAAGCGTTAACCTGACAGCTACGGGATTTAAACCAATCTTTTCTTTCCGCTAATGCGTAGTTGTACACACGGCGGTTTTGCTCTAGCCAATCTTCAAAAATAGCTACCTGAGTTTTTGTTGGTTTTAACTTGAATTCGTAGACCAGATTAAGCACTTGCATCACCTCCTTGTCCTAGTATACACTATTAACTAACTATCGCCCGGACGATTTTTAAGACTCGCAGCTAAAGCTGCTAGGCTGAACGCATCGCTTGGCTTCATCCCCCGGTTGAAACGCGGGAGCTTTCACCGTCGCTATCCTGTAAGGTCGCAAAGATGATGGGCGAGAAAATTCCCGACTTGCCTGAGCCTAATTAACTACTATACAACAATAAAGTTATATGTTTTTTGATCATGTTTTTCTGTTAACAGGTCTTAGGTAGAATGGCACTGAAAATTTGCATTATAAGATCGCCAAAACCCTTGATATACCGTAGGGTGGGCTGAGCGAAGCCGAAGCCCACCAGCTTTAAGTCAGTGACATTCGTCTTAGGTATTCATGAAATCAGCGATTTAGTATGGGTATTGAGTTGAGTTTGTCAATGATCGCTACTCTTGGCAGGACTACCGGGGCTGGTAAAATCGTCGTAAAATTAAGGATTTAAAATTAACCAGTTTTTCTGTCATCTTGACCTCTCTACCTAAAAATGAATAGCAAAAAAGAAACACTTGAATGGGTTAAAACAATTCTTGCTCCCAGAAAACTTAGCCCGGTTGAGGAAATTGTTTTAGATAGGGCGTTGTCAGGAAAATTATATCGAGAAATCGCTAAAGAAACAGGGTATGATTCGGGTTATATTAAAGATGTTGGCTCTCAGCTTTGGCTGGCTCTCTCTAAAGAACTCAACTGTGAAGTAAACAAGCGAAACTTGGTGTTTAGATTAACTGAATTTAAAAAAAGAAGTCAAAATTTTAAGAAAAACACTCAACCGAATACCACGATAGCAGAACTAGACTTTCCCGGTCGTCCGCTTCCCTTTAAGTCACCCTTCTATATTGAGCGTCTCCCCTTAGAAACCTTAGCCATTAACACCCTGAATCAATCCGGGAGCCTGATGCGCCTGAAAGCACCGCAACGGATGGGCAAAACCTCTTTAATTCATCGTCTGTTTGGCATTGCTCATCAGGAGAGAATGGAAACTATTTTAGTCAATGTGCAACAGGCAGAACCCGCCATTTTCAACGATTTGGAGCAATTTTTGCAATGGATTTGTTGGGCGATTAGTCAACAGTTGAACTTAGCTCCCAAATTTGACGACTATTGGTTTGAGGGAGCAGGAAGTAAAATGAGTTGCACGGTTTATATGCAAGAGTATTGCCTGAATGCGGTTGACACTCCTGTAGTCATTGCCTTTGACAAGGTGCATACCCTGTTTGACTATCCCGATTTAGCCAGTCAATTCTTCTCCATGTTGCGGTATTGGTACGAACAAGCCCGTACCCAAGGAAATTGGCAAAAGTTACGGTTAATTCTTGCCTATTCCACCGAATTAACCGTATCCATTCAGACGCACCAATCTCCCTTTAATGTCGGAATTCCGTTAAGCTTGCCCCCCTTCACCCGCCCTCAAATTAGCCAATTAGCGCAGCGTTATCAACTTGATCAAGTCGGGATAGAAACCCTAGATCCTTTAGTCGCTCTAGTCGGGGGTCATCCTTACTTACTCCAATTAGCGTTTTACTGGTTACGTTCCGGCTATTTATCATTAGAACAACTCTTAGCAGAAGCTCCTACAGCTAAAGGTATCTATGGGGAATATTTAGAGCAACTGTGGATGATATTGGCACAGGATAAACAGTTAGAGCAAGCCTTTTATCAAGTCTTATCGAGTTCCCAGCCAATTCCCCTAGATGCTGAAATAGCTCATCGTTTAGAAGGACTGGGTTTGGTACAACTGCAAGGACTGAGGGCAAGTTCCCCCTGTGAACTTTATCGCAACTATTTTTTGACCCATTATTCCGAGTCAAAAACTTGCCAAAACCTTTGATATAGCGTAGTGGCGTGGCACACCTTAATTGGTGGATTAGACTTGTAGGGGCGCAAGGACCTGCGCCCGGTTTAACTGACTTTAAAGTTTGTAGTAAGCGCTTTAGCGCTTCTGGCACTAAAGTGCCGACTACGAACCCAAAGTCAGCGGCATTCAGATTAACCCGGTGGACAAAGCTGTCGCTTCCTATCTGTAACTTGGGAGTTTGTATCAAGATAATCCTTAACCCAATCGCAAGCATAGTCTAACGGTTGCAGGTTTAAAATGTTGGCAATATTCCAAAACACCACCGCCTTATCATCTCCGGCTGAAGCCAACACCTGTCCATCGGGACGAAAGGCGAGGCTGCGAACCCCTGACGTATGACCGTTGAGGGTAGCTAATAATTCCCCATCCATCGTCCAGAGTTTCACCGTTTCATCAATGCTAGCCGTCGCTGCTAAAGCACCATCGGGGCTAAACGCCACCCCCCAAACCGCCGCCTGATGTCCCGTTAAGGTTGTGACTAATGTACCATCCTGGCGCCAAATTTTCGCCGTTTTATCCCCACTCCCAGAGATCAGATAGTCCCCATCGGCACTAAATGCCACGCGCCACACGGCTGAATCATGGTTGAGGGTGTGCAGTAACTTGCCCTCTCGACTCCAGAGTTTTACCGTACTATCATTCCCGGCGGTGGCAAACTGACTGCCATCGGGACTATAGCGAATATCCCAAATCGGGGCAGAGTGACCTAACCAACCTGTCAGCTTTTTACCCTGGGTATTCCAGCGATAGATATGAGCCGAGGCGGTGGCTGAGACGATTTCCTCGCCACTGGGATGCCAATCCGCCCCCATAACCACCTCATCATGATCCCGAATCGTTTGTAAAACGGTTCCATCTAGCTGGCGAATTTCGATCGTCTGATCCATTCCCGTCGATAACACCAACTCTTTAGTCGGATGCAATGACAAATTCCTGACGACTGCCTGTTGAGAATCCACAGATTTAAGGGTTAAATCAGAGGTTGAGATTAACAGTAAATTATCTTGGTCGCCAGTCGTCACTAAGCGTTGTCCATCATGGCTGTAAATCGCCTTTAATGCTTTTCCCCCCGCTCCGTGTACAGTTTGATGGAACGGATGGTGAATCTGCCACAGCAGAACTGTATTATCCGCGCCAGTTGACGCCAGCATCTTGCCATCGGGACTAAAGGCGACTCCCCAAATGGCGGACTGATGCCCTTTGAAGGTGTTGAGTAACGTACCATGACGAGTCCACAGCGACAGGGTTTTATCGTAGCTACCCGCCACAAAGGTTTGCCCATCTGGATTAAAATCCATATCTAGAATACCCGCACTATGATGAGTCAAGGTTTTCAGCAATGTACCAT
>CAZNNK010000786.1:0-3719 GCA_964574085.1 uncultured Coleofasciculus sp. | reverse complement strand
CCAGCTTTACCCAGAAATTTGACAAACTCTCCCTCTAGCTTGAAGGGACTGACTTGTTTCTTTTTATATGATTTACCCATGAAAGTACTCCAATGTCTCCCCCTAACCGTAGCGCTAATTGATAAAACATGTCATCTATTTTTCGTAAGAGTTCTTCATAAGTCGTTACAAATGAGTGGGAGCCATGTAGAGACGTGCCATGGCGCGTCTGGGAGCAGGGAGAGATGGGGGTGGATTTCAATTGTCCTGCTGATCCAGGGGATTGTGGATCAGGGTTTCAAGTTGTGTGTCGAGATGGTGTAAGAGTTGGTTCAGAGTTGGTAGGGTTTCCACCGGAGGAATGGAATAGCGATAAGAGCGATCGCGGATTTCATTTAGCTTCTGCTGAAGTTGTCCGGCGAGTTTAATCGCCTCCTGACCCAATCGTTCCACCTTTTGTTGTTGATAGAAGTTTAAAGGCGCTCCTCGCAAGAGTTGTAGCGTTGCCTCTTCCCCATGAGTACCGGGTACTAGCCGCAAACACAATAGGAGGGATTCTTGCTGATAGAGTCGCTCACTTTCGATTTGTTTGGGCTGGGTAATGGGCTGCAACGGCAGGTTAACTAAGCGCTTCAGTTCAATAATGATATCTTCAAAAACGGATATGCTTAATTTATCCAAGACAGACTGGGAAGAGCTATCTTGGCGCAAAACAACCCGACCTCGCTGAGATTGTCGCTGGAAATACAGCCGACCAATTCCTCCCTGCAACAGCCGCCCTAACAACTCTTCCACGATTTGATGGGGGGCTAAGGTTGCCAAAAACGCGATTGGGCGAGATAAATAGAGGGGGTTTACCTCTAAGGGTAGAAGCGCCTTAGTCGGAAGTGACCGTTTGAAAACGGGAGTCAGCGCTGTTTCAGTCGATGCCTTCTTGCCGGAAGGAGGCGGTGGTGTTGCTGGGGAGGGACTAGAGGATGGGGAAGTGGGTTGGGACGTTGCCGTTGATGACTGGTGATCCTCTTGGTTGGGTAAATCAGAGGATTGGTTTAATTCTTCCTGGAGTTGGCTAATATCATCGATAATCAGTGTTGGTTGAGATGCACGAGGATCAGATTTATTGGTTTTCGCTGTCGCTTTTGACGCTTCAGGTGGCGTTGCTTCATGGTCAGTTGGACTCGCCTCAGGGTTGGGTGGAGGTTGAGAGGCTGTCGGTGGAGGATTCTTGGTTTTCGCGGCGTTAGCAGAGGGGGTTGATGACTGGGGTTGAGTTGTCTCATCCTCAGTTAAATGGGCAGCATTATTCGGTTTCGGTGGAGACGCTATAGGGGTCGAATGTTCTGGCTGCGCCGCCGCTTGAGGAGAAGACGTTGACGGCTCAGGCTGATTCACCTCATCTTCGGCTAAACTGGCATCATCAATAATCAGCGTTGCCTGTTCCGACCGAGGCAGGGACTGTTGGCGCTCAGAACGTTTCCTTTTCTGCGCTGTGCCGTGATGACCTTGATTTAAATAGGCAGACAGCATCGCGGTATGAGTGTTGGCGGTAATCTGTTCAACTTTCAGGGAACAGTTCATAAACGCCAGAATGCGACGGACATAATCGAGAGCCGTGGAGTCGTGAGGATCGACTATACCCAGTTTCAGGTACTTGCCTTCGAGAGACAGGGGCAAGAATTGATGAAATAGACAGGCTTCAAAGGGCAGAATACTATCAATCAACCGAAACATTTGCTCGGTATCCACGCCAGAGAGATCCGACGCTTGAGAGGATGATTGAGATTGAACAGGAGTGTCCGCTCGTTCTGGGTCCTGTGGTGAGGGTAACATAATAATTTCTCCAGCCTGAGTATCAATTGGTTCAGATGCCCCAGGAGTCATAAGATATAGACTGTCCGGTTTGGGATTGGCACAAAGGTTAACTGTTCACCCTACTTCAATTTTTAACAACTTTGGTTAGGGAATACACAAAATTGGCAAAAGATCAACCTTCTAGGAAGAGCTGCGGATGTCTTGAGCCGCTAAGTAGAGCTTACTCCATTCGCTAAGTGCCTGGTTATACTTCCAATTTAGATCCTTGGCAATGACATCTAACGTTTTACCGGATCTCAATTGTTGGATGAGTTGGCGCTGTTTGTCGGTGAGACTTTGCCAATAGTCTTGCCACTGGATCGGGGTTAGTCCTAAATTATGCTCTTTTAAGGATACCTCTAACCAACTGGCGACCAATTCCGGCTTCACTTTAATCGAAAAGACGCGAATGGCATGGTAACTGACTTTTTCTCGCAAGCGATAAACCTTTTGGATGGGTAAGCCTAAGGTTTTGGCAATCTCCTCTTGAGACTTCCCTTGCAGATACAGCCGTAACCATTGGGCGGCTTGGGTGTCAACGTTTTGCTCGAGGTAGGTTTCAAACTCTTGGCGTACTGAGAGACGCAGCACCTGTTGTTCTTGCCAGACTTGAGTCTCTTGATAATCCGTGATCGCTTGATTATCGAGTAGACTGACCGGAGCGTCGGTGTCATCGGAGGTGATCGATTCTGAGACAAATCGTACATGTTCCCCGCCAGGTAGATGGGTCATCCCACCGCGTCCGGATCGCTTGAGAAAATTGACAAATCGATAAACCACCAACGGCTGATTGCGAATCGGGCGTAAACAATATTCCTCAAGGGTTGTCAGTAAAAGGGCGTCGCGTAAATGAATATCTTCACTACATTGAGCAATCCAACCAATCTGCCCTTGAATATAGCGATCGCTGTTTAATAATTCCTGAATGACTTCTTGTAAAACATCTACCACAGCCCGTTGGCGATCGCGACTCAGAGACACCCAGGTGCGGATTTTATTCCGTAATGTCATTAAACCCGCTAACCGACTGGTCAAATTGCGATAGGCTTGCTCAGGAGTTACCCCCAAATAGCGCTGGCGTAAAATCCGATAGCGATAGTCCATCGCTTGGCAGACAATCTTGAGTTTATCGGGGAGTAGGTGATTTAATCGTTCCCTGTTTTCTCCCAGTAACCAGTGGACAATGCTGGTTCGGATCGCTGGATCATAGTTTGGATAGTCATTTGATAAACGCTGTTGCCACTCGTGTTCGAGTTGATCTGCCAACCTTTCCATCAGATGGCACTCCTCTAACCCCTGTTTTAATGTTTGCATAACAACTCCCCTTTCGTTGCACTGACTGTTTTGATAGACTCTGCTGTTCTAATTTCATCATTTCTATCTTGAAATAGAAGTGATCCCCCTCCTGTGTTCCTTACCAGACAGTCACATTAGCGTTTTGACCCAGAGTACGCCCTTAATGAGACTCGGATCTATTTTGAGCGTGTTTTGGATCACAAGTCCTGAGAAATTGGTTCTCCCGGTTTAACGATTACAAGTAAGTTAATGGTTGAGATGAGGGAATAGGGAACAGGGAACAGGGAATAGTAAGGATTTGAGACTCCTTAACCTTTTTTTGTATAGACGTACCGATACATTGTACCGTTTCAGAACATCTCTCATAATCAGGGGGTTATCCTCAACCGACCCGATCAACCCAGCGTTTTAAATCTCAAATCTACAACGAGATGGTCGTGCTAACCTGATTAACATTATTCTTTTGATACACTCGTACCACACAGCGAACCTGAACTGACCCACGCCTATGGTGCATGTCAAGCGCCTAGAACTCACGAATTTTAAATCTTTTGGCGGCACGACTCAAATTCCGATGCTGCCCGGATTTACTG
>CAZNNK010000785.1:0-3725 GCA_964574085.1 uncultured Coleofasciculus sp. | reverse complement strand
AGTGCGATCGCGCCGTTTGTAGTAAGGGCATTTAGCCCTTTTTTGCCTTGACCCGAATCATGGTGCGTTACGGCGACATTTCTATTAAAAGGATAACAAATATGAGTGATTACGCCTAACGCACCCTACGGTTCTGTTCCTACATGCCGCCGATGCCTTAGGTAAAATTGGTTCACACAGGACAATTCCTGCGTTATTAGGGGTGTTTAACCGGATATGATATAAAATGATAGAGTGGGTAATATCTCCTCTATCGTTAGCCTTGTACTCGATGGGTTTGGCACTTCCTAACGATTAAAATGTAATTCTTTTTTAGAGTCCTATGTACTAGAGATCAATATGTTTCATCAAGTAACGCTTAAAAACTTTAGAACCCATAAGTCAACTACTGTAGATTTATACCCAATAACACTACTGATTGGCAACAATAATTCGGGTAAAACGAATTTGCTAGCTGGGATACAGCATTTCTGCGGTCTGGTTAGGCGTGGTCGTCCTAATCATCACATTCGCCATCAAACAGTCATAGCGGCAAGAGATCTCTATCCTCATAGATATAGACTGGCTCAAGATGATGAATCCATAGAATTTTCTATTACATGGTCAAATAACCAGGGGAAAGCTAAATACTCCATGAAATTGTTTAAAGAGGAAAGCCTAAAAGAACAAGCAGCTTGTAAAGAAAAAATAGAGTTTCAGCTCTTCAATTCATCTGAACCTAAGAGTATTAAAAGTGGATACAGCAAGCTTTCAGGTGCAATTCAACTAAGAAAAAACATCGAAGACGATCAATTATTGACAAATACAGAACAAGAATTATGCAGAAACTTATTCGATGATTTTTCCAACACATTTAGCTATCACTTTCAGCCAGCTTTTCTCAAAAATTTGTTCACTGTTGGTCAAGATGAAGATGGAAATTATACAGAAAGTGGCTTAGAACCTGAAGATCGTAAAACTCAGCCTAAAATAAGAATCCCGTCCAAATTAGGAGACACGGGTCGTAATCTTCAGACTATCATTAAATATCTAAAAGAAAATGATGAGCGTACATTTACAAGATTTACGGCTTTAATGCGACGGTTTGAACCAAGTTTTCAGGGAGTCAGGTATGATGATCAACGCTCTCGCCTAGTTTGGGAATTTGATTTAGGGCGTCAAGGAATTGTAGAGGAATTTCCACCAGAGGTTTTGTCAGATGGCTTTATGAAAGCGGCGGCAATTAGTCTCTTAGCTTCTCTGCGACGCCCTCCAACGTTAATACTTCTAGAGGAAATTGAAAATGGCATCAATCCTGGCAACATTCAAGAACTAATGAGATGGATATGGCAAATGACATCCCCAAGTTCTGAAGGGTATTCTTCCCAGTTCATCATTACATCCAATAGCCCTTCTGTTCTAAGAGAATTTCATGATCATCTTGATCATGTTTACACGGTTCGTTTAGATAAACGTAGCCGGAGGAGTGACGTCAGCAATCTCAACACATCTCTTGATACCTTAGTCGGAATAGGTACTGTTGAAGGAGAAATTATAGAACGTGAGGATGGCAAGCGCGTCGTGGAACTTCCTAAATACCAACTGGCAGAACTTTGGTATTCGGGAACAATTGGGTAAAGGTGACACTGATGAGAAATATAGGCATTGTGGGGGATGGAGAAACTGATCGGGCTATTTTCGAGAAGTTTATTCAATGTGTTCTACTTAACGGAACATTCAATACAACGAGTTTTAATATTTGCAAATTAAGTAGACAAACAGTACGAGATTATGTCGATCGTTACTGGAAGTCAGCAACTCGGTCACAGAATTATTATCTACCTAGTGAACCTGCATCTGAACTTCAAAACAATATCACAAATACTTTAGTCGCTGCCTTTTCTGATTTTGAAACTGAAGTGGGTATTGGCGAACTTTATAATCGAGACATTTTGTTAATTACAACTGATGCAGAGAAATCTTTATCCAGTCCTGAGGACTATTTTAAAGATTGGAGTTTTAGTATATCTAAAATCTTTATGGGAGCAATAGATAAGTTCTACGCTCTTAAATCGCGACAAGGCTATCCTTGTCAATATTTACCAGTCCTACTATCTCTAGTCTGCTTTCCTTCTTCTGAAGTTTTTGTGGCGGCTGCCAAACAACCTCCTATTCAGTACTATGGTAAGAAACCTAAAGAGTTGAAGCAACTCCTCTATGGAACTGATGATTTGCGACGGCTTCGAGATCAAGATTTTGAAGAGAAGGCACTAAACTACATAACACCGGACAGTGTAGACAGAATTTTTAGCTATGTTCCTGAATCAAGACTTTTTATTCAAATGTTATCACTGGGAAAACACGGGGTAGATAGACCAGAATAATGGTGCGTTACGGCGAAATTTCCATTCAAAGGATAATAAATATGAATTATTACGCCTAACGCACCCTACGCTTTTAATTGTTGCCTTGACCAGAATAATGGTGCGTTACGGCGACATTCCCATTAAAAAGATAACAAATATAATTGATTACGCCTAACGCACCCTACGGTTCTTACAAATGACATAAGACGAAGGACAAAGGACAAATGACGAAGTTTATGCAACTGGATTAAATAATTCAAATAAATCTAACATGAAAATTGTGGTTTTTTTATCATTCTCCTGGAGAATCGCCGCATGACTTACCATCGGTAAGCGACGGTTATATTTAGGTAACTTACGAATGAGGTCAGGATTTAATTCAATTAAATTGGGCGGTTCATCAACGATAATGCCAAAGAGATCGCCTTCTATGGGGTTGGTAATGACTAAAAAGGATTGCAAGTTGGTTGAATCGGTGTCATGGTCAGGATTTAACTGTTGATGTAAATCAACAATCCGAATTGTATAATCTCCAATTTGCAGTAATCCCATGGCATTCCAACCACTCTCATTGGATGGTGTGTTTAGCACTTTTAACACGTTATCCATGGGCAGTGAAATTAGACAGTCGCTAATCTTAAAGACGATATATTTTTGGGTATCACTGGTCATAGTTTATTGGTTGATAAAGGACAGAATGCAAAATACAGCAGCACGTTTATCCCTCTCCAGGTGGAAATTTATCAGAACGTTATAACCATCTAAGTGTTGATGAATTGCTGCACGGTCTCTAACAACTGAGGTTCGATAAATGGCTTGGTGATATAATCATTTGCCCCTAACTCAGTGGCAATTAAACGGTGTTTTTCGCTACTGCGAGAGGTCAAAATTAAAACAGGAATCTTGGCTAGTTCTGGCTCCTGTTGGCGGTATTTGAGAAACTCAAATCCGTTCATGCGCGGCATTTCAATGTCGCATATCACTACTTGAATCTCTCCATGATTTTGCAGTTGTTCAATGGCTTCATACCCATCCTTTGCCTGGAGAATCTGATAGCCCGCCTTTTGTAAGGTAAAGGTTAAGCTTTGGCGCACGGTAATCGAATCATCGACAATAAGAACCAGTTGGGGCGATCGCCTGGGGGTTGGCGTAGGGGGTGGCGGTTCAGGTGCAGCAGGTAACGCGGCTGGGCGGGAGGGAGATAATTGTCGCTGGGGTTGATCGGATGCAACGGCGGTGGAACCCGTTAAAGCTACCATTGAGGATTGAAAATCAGAAGTAAACTCTGGCGGGGATTTTGCCGTCTGCTGATCAGCAATCGACTGCATTAATGTTGTCCCATCTAGCACCAGGGCTAACCCACCATCTGCCAGAATACAG
>CAZNNK010000784.1:0-3726 GCA_964574085.1 uncultured Coleofasciculus sp. | reverse complement strand
CCCCTCTCCCAAGCTTGGGAGAGGGGAGTAAGAGGGGGATTGAGAAGGAGTTAGGGGATGAGGGGGAAGCGGCAAAAGCTGACCAGCATGGCTTTTTTCTCCTTAAGTTAACCTCAATAGGGCTCAATCCGCCCCTACAATTTACTTATTGTATCCGATCGCATAGCTCGAATAATCGTCACCGGATTCAGGGGGGTAAAACGGGTGAGTTGGGCGACGGGAATAGAACGGGAAAGCTGAACTTGTAACAATCGATACGTCCAACCGCGATCGCTAAACCAGTTAACGGCTTGATTCAGGTGTTCTAAGGTGGCTAAGGCTAACACGACTATGCCATTATCTCCTAACTCTGCCTGGGTTCGTTCTAAAATCGCCAACAAATTCCCGCCACTTCCGCCAATAAATACCCGTTGGGGGGTGGGCAGTTGAGATAATATATCCGGTGCTGTACCATAAATAGAGGTAACATTCGTAACCTGTAAACGGCGGCAATTTTGTTCAATTAACGCTGTTCCCATTGCTGTTTTTTCAATCGCATAGACGTGAGACGTCGGCGATAGTCGGGCAATTTCAATGGAGACGGAACCTGTTCCTGCACCAATATCCCAGATAATTTGTTCCGGTTGTAGGGAGAGTTCCGCTAAAATCAGAGTACGGATTTCCCGCTTGGTGATTAAACCGGGGCGATCGCGAAAACTGGCAAAGCTGTGATCCGATAGCCCTAATATAGGTAAAGTGGCGACATCTAGGGGACTATCACTCGGTTCAGACTGACGCAGAAGAATCACCACATTCAGCGGCGCGATCGCTTCTAAGCGTACCCCATCCACAGGCAAACACCGCACCCGTTCATCCATTCCACCTAAGTTTTCACACAGCCAAAACTGGTACTCACAGGGTAAATCCAGATCAAGTAATAGATTTGCGATCGCACTCGGCGTATTTATTTTATCCGTCAGTACGGCAATTTTGTCGGTTCCCTGTTGTAGCGCTTGGGTTAACCGTTCTAAGGAACGTCCGTGACTACTAATCGTCACCGCATCTTGCCAAGGGACTTTCACCCGACTAAACGCTAATTGTACCGCACTGACATGGGGATGAAACGTGAGATGTTCGGGTGGCAATTCAGCTAATAACAAACGTCCCAAGCCAAAAAACAAGGGATCGCCACTCACTAACACAATAATACAGCAATTTGGCTCATTCTCAGTCAACTGGCGACGAATCTGGCGGATCACCTGCGTCAAATCGCCCAAAACCAGGCGGGGTGCGGGATGATCCGGGAAGTAACTCAGGACGCGATCGCTCCCCACTAACAGCGTCGCCCGTTTGACTAATTGTCGCACGGATTCTGTCAATCCCGCCGCACCATCTAAACCGATTCCGACTATATGAATATCATTTGCCATTGGTCATTTATGGTGTTCGTAGTAGGCACTTTAGTGCCAGAAGCGCTAAAGCGCTTACTACAAGCACTTATGAGTTAAGTTCACGAATTTTCCCACGCTAAGACAATTAAAGCATTAAGAATCGCCGCCGCGACAGGGGAACCCCCTTTGCGCCCATTAATCCGAATTTGCGGAACTGGGGTTTTTGCTAAAGCTTCTTTTGCTTCTACGACAGAAATAAATCCCACAGGTGCGCCAATAACCAAAGCAGGTTTTACTGAAGCTTGTTGTAACTCAGCACATAATGCTAAGAGTGCAGTCGGCGCATTACCAAACACATAAATGGCTTCCGGAAACTGACGATAACAACTTAATAAACCCGTTTCCGTGCGAGTTTTACCCGGAAGCGCCACCGAAGCTTGTTCAACCGCCGCCATTACCGGATTCCCAAACGTCTTACTCACCATTCCCGTAATTCCCTGTTTAACCATACCCACATCAGTAATAATCGGGACTTTATTCTGGATGGCTGCAATTCCGGATGCAATTGCTTCTGGACTAAAATAAATCAGTTTAGCCAATTCAAAATCAGCGGTACTGTGAATCACCCGTCGAACAATCGCATATTCATCAGGCGTGAACTTATGTTCGCCCATTTCTTGATTGATGATAGCGAAACTTTGCTCTAATATTGGATGATTTAGCGAATTCATAAGTAGGTGGACAAAATTAAGGTTTACAGTTGAGATCAGGGAAGAGAGAACAGGTAACAGTAAGAGTTGGAGGGCGATTTGCTTACACTTAATACAGTGCTATTTTTTTTGTTCGACTTGCTTATGACCGCACAAATTCTAAATCAGACAATCGTCTGGGGATGAATCAACGTGTAACCTGCTGCTTTAATCTTCTGATTGCTGATCTGTGCATTCAGAGGACGAAAACTGGGTTGAGAAGCATCCCAAACAATTCTCTCTAAACCTTGCTTGTCGCAAACATAATCGCATAAGTCTCGGTAAGTCCAGCGTAAATCATTAACCAGATTATAAATACCATTGAGTCTATGCTGACGGGCTAAATCCACCGCTCCAACAATATCATCCAAATGAATCCAAAAACCTACATTTTCACCACTTCCAGGTAAACTTTTTCCCGCCAGACGGCTTAACCGTTTCATTAGTTCTCTACCCAGACCATAGATTCCACCCAAGCGTAGGATACAAACACTTAAGTCTTCACGGACAGAACTTAACAAAATTTGCTCGGCTTCACCCAGCACTTGATTATACTCATTATCTATATCTATCCTGGAATTCTCATCAACCCACTCACCATTTTTGTTACCGTATACCGAACAGCTACTCAGGTAAATTAACTGCTTAACACTAGGCGACTCTTTCAATGCAGCTACCAAATTTTTCGCTGTAGGAATATAAGTTTCCCGATATACCTTTGCATCCACCTGGCGAGTGCTGATTGGAGCAAGACTCAGAAGACAAGTGTCCTGATTTTGTACCACAGACTGTACAGCCTTAGCATCATTTCCTGTCATAATCATTACCTGCGCGGCTACTTCCTCAAGTTCGGTGACGCGCTCTTTCCTAGTCGTCGTTACTGTAACAAAGTGACCCTGTTTTTGCCAATGGCAAGCTACAGCCTTTCCCACGTAACCACAACCGATAATCGCCACGTTATCACAGACCTTTTCGACAATCAATGTAACCCTCCTATTTAGTAATCGCAACTATTTTAGTAATACTATATCCTACCATCTCCCACTTATAACCCACGCTAAACCCTCTGCGTCCCTCTGCGCTTACCTCTGCGAACCTCTGCGTTAAAACGATTCAATTCTGAGACCAAACCACTCAAAACAATCCCATCTTCAAAAACCTAACAAAGGGCGGGTTTTGAACTTATCAACGTAAACATTCCCCCACCCCATACTAACCCAGATCAAAACTCAACAACCGGAAAATCCGATTCGCGATAGAAATGAGTCATATTATCAAACTTCCGCAACTCAGCCCGCTTAACCCAAAACGAATTATCCTCCTTTTCTAACCATTCCTCATTCAAATTCGATAACATACTACTAATGCGATCGCGCTCAAGCTGTGCTGGAATTTCCCCGAAGTATCCTAACGTAATATGTGCCGTAAAATGGTACTGCTGCTCAACCCCCAAACCAATTAATCCCGGATTTTGATAAAGACAACGCCGGAACTCAACCACTCGTTGATAAGATTTCTCATCTTTTGGCACCAAACAAACCCCAATTGCACGGGGCATAACAATCACCCCAAAAAACTGCCAATATATAGGATAAGAACTCCTATAC
>CAZNNK010000783.1:0-3728 GCA_964574085.1 uncultured Coleofasciculus sp. | reverse complement strand
CAATCTTAAAAAACCTACCCTTGTGAGGCTGGGGGAGCTGGGGGAGATGAGGGAGATGAGGGAGATGAGGGAGCGAATGACGATCCCCGCCGTTTTCGAGGTTTCCCACCTACCTACTTAGTCGTTAGAGGAGGAGGGAGTCGTCTCTGGAAAGGGTAGAATCGGTAAGCGATCGCCCCGAAAGACTTCTTCGCTGGCTTCCCCAACCTGTTGCAGCCATGAGCCAATCGTGTTTAGGGAAATCACCCCCACAAGCATCGGACCTGTGGCTAAACTTAATAAGAGTTCTGCTGAATGTTTAGCAGACTCCGGTAAGGGGTTAACTGTCACCTGTGGATCTGGGTTCACTGATGCCATAACTAAAATTAAACCTCGCACGAACAACGGTTAATCGTTTACAAAGACCAAGACCGATCCCAATTTGATACTAGACTAAAGTTGCTCCAACTTTCGCCTCTCCCAGACGTGCCATGGCACGTCTCTACATTCTCCTCTGCTTTCCTGCGCCCAACTCCTCCGTTTTTCGCGGAATGTGCAATCATGAGAGGAAAATTCAGCCGCCGTTATCAGTCCAGGTAACAAATTTGTAATGTTGGATGTCGAAGAGCGCAACTACAATAATCGTCCGTCCTCTTTGGCTCAATGGGTCTACGATGCCATCGGTCAACCGGGGGTGTGCCTGAGAGTCCGGTTACGTGGGAATAATTTGCATATTCTTTGTGAGAGCCGTGAACGTATTCCGGCTCAAACAGTCGTCAATCGCTTACTCCAAGCTCTCAAAGCTCAGCCAGAAACGATGAGCTTCCCACTCGATCTGGAAACCCCTATCTACCAAATTATTATCTACGGGCGTCAAGTTTCCCAATCACGTCCTGAATGGGTCAAGGAAATTCGCCTCAATACAGATACCCATGACACTGAATCTCGTCCTGAGTCCTCGTGGGAAACGACACCGGTTCAATCGGCGTTTGTCATCTCCCATGAAAGTCTTGCCCGTTCTGGTTCCCCAGACGCGATCGCTCGGTATCTAAGTGCTAATCTGAGTCATTTGGGTGTGAGTGTCAATGTCCAGATTCAGGACTTGCCAACGAAGGACAATCGAGAACAGTCCCTCGTCAAGCAAAAACCCAAAATTCCGTCCCAATCCTCACCCCCTTCCCAGCGGCGGCTGTGGGTGATCTGTACGTCGAACTATAGTCCGGATGTGGCACTACTGTCTGAGCCTATTGTGCAGCAGTTACGCTCTCTGGAACTGACTGAGTTTAAAGACGCCGCCATCTGCGCTCAAGTGCGCGGAGAAGCCAAACCCGAATGGATGGTGCGGGTGGATTTGACGCCCTCTGACGTGATGCTCAAAGATTGGGCGCGTTGGGGAGATGTGGAAGCGATCGCCACGCTATCGAATCAGATGCTAGCGCGAGTGGGGATGACGGTACGGGCGGTTTTGAAAGAAACCACCCTACATCTGTTTTGCAGTGCCTTGGATTTGGGCAAAACCCCAGTTCCTGACCAAACCACTGCCATGAATGCGATCGCGCCTCTGCTCAAATCATTAAACCCCCAAGGGATTAAAGCGGCAACCATTTATGGCGTTGAATCGGATTACTTTTCCCTCGAACCTGAACCGGAAAAACCTGTCTGGGTCGATTGGGTAACCTTACCCGCGAGTGAAAAACCCCAACTCGCCTCTTCTAGCTATACATTGGGGCAACAGGGCAATCTCAATGCCCTCACCTTTTTACTACAACGGTTGCTCAATCCCGATTTGGATCAGCGACTAGCTACGGGTGGGATTCAGCTTAAAGTGCGCCGTCAACAAGACTTGCTACACATTATGAGCGAAGCACCGCTGTGTCCCTCTAAAGCGCAAGTGAGTCTACCCATTGTACGGCTGCTGCGTCAGCTTGCCATCCCCAATATCGCTGGAATCCGGATTTACGGACGTTCTGCTGGCTCAACCTCTCCCGCCTGGAATTATGGGGTAGATTTTACCGAACGCCGACGGTTGACCTCAGAATCTACTCCGGAATTTGTTACCTCTAATACAGACATTAGCGAGTTAGTTGTTCCCACCGAACAATCGGTATCGCGTCAGCATAAACCAGACACAACGCTCAAAGATGATGTACAGCGTAGGTCAAAAACCGCCGTTGGCACAATTGGACGCTGGTTGTGTTCGACCCAGCTTTTTGTCCCCACCCCAGACAATCAACGTGTCACCGTCGATACCCAACGCACCAGTTCTGAATCGTCACAAGCGGTGAAAGTGTCATTGGTGTGGGGGATTATGGGCTTATTGCTGATGTTTCTGATTGATCGACCCGTTGGTCGCATCCTGCAACCCCAAGGCAGTTTACCCAGGCGAGATGCGGCATCAGCAGCAGAGGAGTCACCGATTCCGGTAGATTTGACTGAACTCTCGTTACAACAGGATAACAATCAGGATGCCGAAGACTTCAACGCCTCTGGGTTTACCCGCGAAGGAGATAAAAGCATTATCATTGATGATTCCTTACCCTCAGAGCGAGGAGATGCGACGCAAGCGGCGATGTTAGCCCTCGCCCGTTCCTCGAATCCCCCCTTTAATAACCAACTGCTCGATCAAAAGTTAGCCCTTTACCAAGAGCGCCTGCAACAAGGAAATCGCCCTGATGTGCTAATTATGGGCAGTTCCCGAGCCATGCGCGGCATTGATCCGGTGGCATTAGAAGAGGCGTTAGCAGTTGAGGGGTATTCAGGCATTGACGTGTTTAATTTCGGCATTAATGGTGCCACGGCTCAGATTGTAGACTTAATGACGCGCCGAATTCTCACCCCGGATCAATTGCCGAAACTAATTATCGTGGCAGATGGCGCTCGCGCCTTTAACAGTGGTCGAGTGGATGCTACCTTTGAGGCGATCGCAGATTCAGAAGGCTACCGTGAGCTTAATGCTGGCACATTTCCCAATACCCCCAGTCAGCAGTCCGCCCCAGCCAACCAAACCTCCCAACCATTGGCAGCATTGAAGAGACGTTATCAATCCATTGGCGAGGGAACGAATCAACTTTTGGCAGGACTATCCTCAACCTATCCCCAACGGGATCAACTCAAATCCCTGTTAAGCGATCAGTTTGCCTCTTTTGTCAAACAAACGTTGCCGAATGTTTCCAGTTCCGATGAACCCCAGCAGGGTGTAGACCAGGATATGTCCATTGATATGGATGGCTTCCTGCCCTTATCCATTCGCTTTGACCCAGAAACGTACTACCAAAACCATCCCCGAGTGGCGGGGGCGTATGATGGCGATTATCAATCCTTCCAGCTTCGGGGTAAGCAAGATCAGGCATTTGACGCCCTGTTAACATTTGCTCAGGAACATGACATTACTGTGGTTTTTGTCAATCTCCCCTTGACCAACGATTACTTAGATCCCGTCCGTCTGAAGTACGAACAGCAATTTAAGCAATACATGCACGCGAATGCTATCGAACGGGAACTCATTTTTCGGGATTTAAGTGGATTATTACTCGGCAAACCCGATCATTTTTCTGACCCCAGTCATCTAAATCGCTTTGGCGCGTATGATGTTTCTAATCAGTTGGCGAAAGACCCGATGATTCCTTGGGCATTATTAGTCGGGGATTAGTTATTGGTCATTGGTCATTGGTCATTGGTCATTTGTTGATTGTTGATTGGTAATCCTCTTCCCCAGCTTCCCCAGCTTCCCCAGCTCCCCCAGCTTCCCC
>CAZNNK010000782.1:0-3734 GCA_964574085.1 uncultured Coleofasciculus sp. | reverse complement strand
CCCACCTTCCCCACCTTCCCCACCTTCCCCACCTTCCCCACCTTCCCCACCTTCCCCACCTTCCTCTGCTCCCGACAGGCAAGGGGTTCTATCGTTGTGCTGAATTTTCCGGAAACCCAAGACTAGCGGCTGTTTAGTATACAAAACCGTCTGGAGATAGAAAAACGTACTTCAGTACAAACACGGTGGTCAACTCCACTGGAGCCATAACACAATTTATAGCTAGGTGTGTCTACTGGCAAAAAAATCTGATAAATCCACCCTTTGCTATATCTTGAAAAATCAATTCTTGATATGATAGCGCGTGTTATTGGCACAGTAGGCTTGTGTGGTGTGGTGTGTAAGGAGTTAAGATGCCTAATATTGTCGATCTTAGTGGCAAGCCATTCCATTTCATCGGAATTGGTGGAATTGGTATGTCAGCGCTGGCTTACGTTCTAGCCAAACGCAATCTCCCTGTATCTGGGTCTGACATTCGTTCGACGCCGATTACTCAGCGGTTACAAGCTGTCGGCGCTCATCTGTTTAGAGACCAGAAGGCAACCAATTTGGAATTGTTTAGAGAAGCGAATGTCCCCATTTATCAGGGTGTATCAGCAACGGCGATTGAACCGGAACCCACTGGAAAAAAAATTGCTGCCCCCTCAAACGACAACTCCGTTAGAGATGACCATCTTACTTCCTGCTTGCCCCAAGTAATATGTTCGAGTGCGATTAATCCGATCAATTCCGAGTACCAAGCGGCTGTAGACGGCGGCTACCCGATTTTTCATCGCTCAGATTTACTGGCAGCATTGATTCAAGACTACCGAAGTATTGCTGTTGCTGGAACTCACGGTAAAACCACAACCAGCAGCTTAATGGGATACTTGCTGCTGAAAACGGGTTTAGATCCAACCATCGTAGTGGGGGGAGAAGTGGAGGCTTGGCAAGGGAATGCGCGTCTGGGTCAAAGTCCCTTTCTGGTGGCTGAAGCCGATGAATCAGACGGATCGTTAGCCAAGCTAGCTCCGGAAATTGGTGTGATTACCAATATTGAACTGGATCATCCCGACCATTACCAGAATCTCGACCAGGTGATCGAAACCTTCAGGATTTTTGCCGATCGCTGTCAAACTGTAGTGGGTTGTATTGATTGCCAGACTTTGCGATCGCATTTAACCCCGACAATCAGTTATAGCCTGCAACGCACAGCCGGGGCTGACTACAGTGTGGATCGGGTGGTTTATCAACCAGAAGGCATCACGGCGAGGATTTGGGAAGGCGATCAGGTATTAGGTACGCTGCAACTGAGTCTGTTAGGTCAACACAATCTCAGCAACGCCTTAGCTGTTGTGGCAGTAGGACGACACCTGGGATTGAAGTTTGAGGCGATCGCCGCCGCCCTCGCCACCTTTGAGGGTGCCAAGCGCCGCTTTGAGGTTCGGGGTGAGTGCAAAGGGATTACATTTGTTGATGACTACGCTCATCATCCCAGTGAAATTCAGGCAACCTTAGCAGCCGCTCGCTTACAGGTTGAATTATCACGCCGTATTGTTGCTATTTTTCAACCCCATCGTTACAGTCGTACCTTGACATTCCTGTCAGATTTTGCTAAATCATTTGGCGATGCCGATCTCGTCGTGGTCACAGACATATACAGCGCAGGCGAATCCGGTGTCGGACAAATTACAGGTGAGCAAGTGCGGGCAGCGATCGCGGCTCACCATGAGCGGGTGTACTACCAACCCACCTTAGAGAAAGTCTCCCAACTCCTCGCCCAAATCCTGCAACCCGGAGATTTGGCTATCTTTCTTGGTGCGGGAAATTTGAATCAGATTATTCCCCAGGTTATACAGTCCTACCAGACGGCGATCCCTAAGCTCAGTAAAACCGTCTAAGTTGGATTTACCCCAGCCGCACCTGATTGAGTGCTTTTATTCCCACTGCCTAACATCCATCGGCAATCTTTTAACCTGTATTGATATGACCTTGTCATCTTATTCTCCTCGCGTTGCTAACGCGCCACTGCGTCAGGAAACCTCTGATAAGCCCAAGCTTTACTTACCTGGAACCGACTGTATCCTCCGTTCTCAGGTGTCTTTAGCGAGTTTTACGTCCTTTCGCGTGGGGGGTCCAGCCGAGTGGTATGTGGCACCCCGACGGGTCGATGATCTGCTCGCCAGTTTTGAATGGGCAGATATGCAAGGTGTACCCATAACCTTGCTTGGTGCAGGTTCTAATCTACTGGTTAGCGATTGTGGGTTGTCTGGCTTAGTCGTTTGTACTCGTCATCTTCGTTCGACCCACTTTGAGCCAAAGACAGGTCAAGTCACGGCGGGAGCCGGAGAACCCATCGCTCGTTTAGCATGGCAAGCCGCTAATCGCGGTTGGCAAGGGTTGGAATGGGCAGTGGGTATTCCGGGAACTGTAGGGGGTGCTGTGGTGATGAATGCCGGTGCCCATCAAAGTTGTGCAGCGGATCTGCTGGTGAATGTGGAAACCATTTTACCCAATGGAATTGTGGAACGGCTCACGCCTCAAGAGTTGGGCTTTCGCTATCGCACCTCTATCCTGCAAGGGGGGAATCGCTTCGTAACTCAGGCAACGTTTCAGTTACAACCGGGTGCTGATCCTAAACAAGTTAGAGCGACAACAACTCACCATTTAAAGCAACGGCGCAATGCTCAACCCTATCACCTACCCAGTTGTGGCAGTGTTTTCCGCAATCCAGAACCCCATGCGGCGGGTTGGCTGATCGAACAACTGGGTTTGAAAGGATATCAAATTGGTGGCGCTCAAGTGGCAGAACGCCATGCTAACTTTATCTTGAACTGTGGCGGGGCAAAAGCCAGCGATATCTTCCAACTGATTCGTTATGTGCAGCAGCAAGTCGAACAGCATTGGTCGCTCTCCTTAGAGCCAGAAGTGAAAATCTTAGGACAGTTTCAGCCTGTCTAAGGATGTCGCATTGACCGAAGCGGTACTAAGATTAAGACTTAGCAATGATAAACCCGTCCAACTCGAGAGACAGTCAATCAGTTATGACCAAAGGACAAGGATTCGGCTTCGGTTTAGGCAAGATGAAAGAACTTGCCGAAGCATTCAAAAAAGCCCAAGAGGTACAACAGGGAGCCAAACAGCTTCAAGAAGAACTGGAGCAAATGGAGATTGAAGGTTCCTCTAGCGATGGTATGGTGAAGGTGTTTATGAGTGGGAATCAGGAACCCCTGCGCGTCGAAATTGCCCCAGACGCGATCAGTCAGGGAGCCGAAACCCTCTCAGAAACGGTGACAGCCGCCATGAAGGATGCTTACGATAAATCAACCACGACGATGAGAGAACGTATGGAAGAACTCACCAGTGGGCTAAATCTGCCAGGGATGTAATTTCATCTGTAGAACTGGGAACCAGAGTTTTATGTCATCCATCGGAGACAGCACATCCCAGTTCTGCTCTGATGGTCATTGGTCATTCGTCATTGGTCATTCGTCAGAGTTCACAAAGCCGTTCTTCTATCCAGGTAGTTGAAACTATTGCCTGTTGCCTGTTCCCTGTTGCCTCCCCCCACAACAAGACTCCCTGTAGCAGCCCCTAATCAATGATTTCTGTGACTTTAACGTTAACTTGCCCCTCCGCTAATTGAATCTGTAATTCTTCTCCAGGAGTGAGACTTGCCGCATTCCGAGCAATTGTTCCTTGCTCAGTCCGCACCACCGCATATCCTCGTTTTAAAACATTGGTCGGGTCAAGGG
>CAZNNK010000781.1:0-3734 GCA_964574085.1 uncultured Coleofasciculus sp. | reverse complement strand
ATCTCCCTCATCTTCCCCATCTCCCTCATCTTCCCCATCTCCCCCATCTCCCCCAGCTCCCCCAGGCACTTTTGCCACCTCTTGAGCGTCTGTACCATCGCCCGACTACGGTAGGACTAAAATCTGTTACAGTCAAAGACTGTAAAGTTTAGTAAAAATCTTAGTTTTTTTTACAGCGAAAGGTTCCCCATTTATGTTTATCCGCAAATCTCCTCTAGGACGCTTCGTTTCAGCCGTTGCCTTAACAGGCTGTTTATTCACTGGTGTAGCCGTTCGGACATTAGCTCAGAGTAATCCCGGACTGACTATATTTAGCGGTGTGCAACGGGAAAATATTCTCAGGTATTATTTGGGGTTTGGAGGTCGAGCCAATCAATGGGATCGATACTACCTGAGGATTCCCAGCAAGAAGATGGAATTGGCGGTGCAGCAGTTTGTCGTTCGTTATCCAGATTATTACACCGGAAAATTTGACACAGATCGGATTGAGGTAAGAGTTGACGGCGAATCACTACCCATTGCTGAGGTAGATTGGGATAAAGAGAATTACCAGCTACAGATTTATATGCAGGAGCCAGTTCCAGCCCAGGAGAAGGTGGAGATTGTGTTGTCTAATGTGAAAAATCCCCGGTTTGGCGGTACTTTTTATTTTGAATGCCTAGTGTGGACTCCCGGTGATGTTCCCCTACCCCGTTATATGGGAACCTGGATTCTGACGATTAGTTAGGCGGTTGGAATGTTACGATAGTAGATCGTGATTCTTTGGTAAACAGGGTAAAGTAGTATAACGACTTTCGCTTTCTCCCTGTTTTCCAAACTTAAAAGATGTAGCGCGATAAACAATAAACCATGACAAAACGTACATTAGGCGGTAGTAACCGCAAGCAAAAACGCAAATCAGGATTTCGCGCCCGCATGCGAACCAAAAACGGTCGAGCTGTAATTAAAGCCCGCCGCAGTAAAGGACGTTATCGTTTAGCCGTGTAGTGTTATCTTGTCAAGGTTCAGGACTGACGCCAAATTCACTGTTAGGCGTTGAGAGTCGCGTAGGGTGCTTAATCATGCGCCCTATCGCCCCTTTCCTGACCAAGGACATAAGACGAATGACCAAGGACAAATAACAATTGTTGCCCCAGGCGAATCGACTCAAGCATTGGCGAGATTTTAAGGCAGTATACCAAAAAGGAATTCGTCGCTATGGACGTCATTTAACCGTGCGCGGGTTACAGTTGCCTAGAGTCGGTTCAGACAACTCCCAGGTCAATCCTCCCGATCTACCCCCCACTCGCATCGGTATTTCCGTCAGCCAAAAAGTTAGTAAAAAAGCCGTTGTGCGTAATCGCCTGAAACGGCAGATACGAGCCGCTTTGCGCCAATTATTGCCGCGACTGACACCGGGTTGGCACCTCATCGTTGGCGTGCGTCCCAACGCCTTAGAGTGCGAATATGCTCAATTTTTGCAAGAATTAGAGCAGTTATTGGTAGATGCTGAGGTAATAAATGGGCATTAAGGAAGAAACCTATTATGAGGGGGGTCCCCATATCGGTGATTTGATTATAAACATTTTGTTGGGGTTCACGGTTATCGCCTTACCCTTAACCATTGGCGCCGTGGTGCGAGCGTTGTGGTTGCGCTATCGGGTGACCAATCGCCGCATTTCGGTGACAGGAGGATGGCAAGGGCGCGATCGCACGGATATTATCTACTCTGAAATTGCCCAACTGCGGAAAGTTCCCCGTGGTATCGGTCTGTGGGGCGATATTGTGGTTATCCTGAAAGATAATAGCCGTTTAGAACTGCGGGCTATGCCTCGGTTTCGCGAAATTTACGATTACATCGCTGAAAAAGTTTCTGCCAAAACGGGTAAGCCCTTAGATTCGGTTAAGGCTTAGAGTATAACGGTAGTGAGCAGGGAAGCAATGTGCGTGGGGTGTCAGGTGTAAAGACTCCAAAAATTTTCCGTATCTTGGACTACAGTTGCCCGTTAAAATTCTCCAGACTGCCAAAGAGGGCGATCGCCTGAAAGCCGCCCCATCGGGTGAAAGCGTGGAGAATTCCAGCGACAATTGCCGGACATTGCCTCCCATTGCTGCCAATATTCGATAAATTAGATTCAGAAAACGTTACAGCGCCTAGGTTGACTTTATACGAATGGATTTTGGTATCGGGTTTCTTTCCAACAACGTCATGCTGCCAATCCTGGATTTCTTTTACGGGATTGTGCCAAGCTACGGTCTTGCCATCGTGGCACTGACCCTGGTAATTCGCTTTGCTCTCTATCCCCTGAACGCAGGCTCCATTCGCAACATGAGGCGCATGCGAATTACCCAACCCTTAATGAAAAAGCGGCAAGAGGAAATTCAGCAACGCTATGGCGATGACAAGGTAAAGCAACAAGAGGAGATGAGCAAACTCTTCCAGGAGTTTGGTAATCCCCTAGCCGGATGTTTCCCTGTCCTGCTGCAAATGCCTGTCTTGTTTGCCCTATTCGCCACATTGCGGGGATCACCGTTTTCCAATGTGAACTACACGGTGGATGTGCAAATCTTTCCCCGGGAGAAAATGGAGTTCATCCAACCCCAAGCTTTTGCCACCAAACCCCAAAATATTTACTTTGCTGATGGGGTTCACGCACCCGTCGCCGCCGTCTTACCCAGTGGTAATCGGTTAGTGGTAGGGGAAAAGACGCCAATTGACTTTCAATCCGTTGAAGGGAAATCCCTCAGTACCCTAGAGGAGGAATATCCAGACACCAAAATTATTCCTAAATGGGAAATCACCAAAGGCGAAGACAAGGTGCGCTTTGCCGAAGATGGCACTTTGGAAGCCTTAGAACCGGGTGACGTCACCCTAAAGGCAACAATTCCCGGACTGGCGGCGGGGCGAGGATTCCTATTTATTAATGCCCTAGGACGAGTGGGTGCCTTTGGCGATGAGGGCGAAATCCACTGGGATATTGTGGGCATGATTCTGTTTTTTGGTGTGAGTTTGTATGTAAACCAGGTTCTCACGGGTCAAAATGCTCCGAGTGGTTCATCCCAGCAAAATACGGTGAATAAGATTACGCCAGTGTTATTTTCCGGGATGTTCTTCTTCTTCCCCTTACCCGCCGGGGTGTTGATGTACATGGTGATTGCTAACGTTTTTCAGACGCTGCAATCCTTCATTTTGATGCGAGAACCCCTACCGGAAAATATCCAAAAAATGGTAGAGGAGCAAGAAAAAGCGGAACGGAAAACCCAATCCAAGGACAAGTCTGGCGAAGGGCGAGAATCCCTACCCTTTGAACCGAAACGTTCCAAGAAAAAAGCGTCAAGTTAGCTATGAGTAATCAGCAGCGGGGTCAGCAGTGGCTAGAAGAGTTGCTACGCTTATCCAACGTGTCGGCGACGGTGCAAGTCACTGATGAGAACCAAGATAGTAAAGCGAACTACTGGTTAACCATTGATCAAAGCCAATTGACTGAGGCAGAGATTCAAGCCCTGATTGGCGTTAATGGTAAGGTACTTGATGCGCTACAGTATCTGGCAAACGCCACGCTGAACCTGGGTAAGCCATTAGCGGATCAGGCGGCGTATACCGTTGAACTGGATGGTTACCGTCTGCGGCGTCAAGAGGAACTGCAGATACTGGCAGATCAGGCGGCGCAGAAAGTACGGGAAACAGGTCAAGAGTATGAACTGCGATCGCTCTCCGCCGCCGAACGCCGTCAAGTGCATACGTTGCTCAAGGA
>CAZNNK010000780.1:0-3735 GCA_964574085.1 uncultured Coleofasciculus sp. | reverse complement strand
GAGTAGGGTATCTTGAAACTGCTGGCGTTCTGCGGTTGAGGGACACAGGGTATACAACTCCTCCAGTTGATCCACGACCAGTAGGAGTTGGCAAGGGGCTGGTGATCTCGACTGGATGCGGTCAATGATATCAGCGAGGATAATGTCTCCCTGGTGTAGGGCTGTCGCTAGCTTCTGCATTTCGACAAGCTGGTCAGTCGTTCCCCCACAGGGTTCGAGCCAGGGGAGCAAGGCAGCCGCCAAGCGCCAGAACGGGCGATCGCCGGGACGTAAGCTGGCAATCAGCCAGTTGCCCTGTTGCCGTAGCTGGGGAATTAATCCGGCAAAGACTAGGGAGGATTTGCCACTACCCGAGGCACCGATTAGCGTGACTAGGGGACGCTGCTGTACCGCTTGGTGCAGTTTGGCAGTTACAGTTTCCCGCCCAAAGAAAAATGGGGCGTCGGCTTCCTGGAAAGCCGCTAATCCGCGATAGGGACAGGGGCGTTGGCGTGGGGCAGTCGGGATGAACTGTGACGTCTGCCAAAAATCGGGATGGGCGGTGGGATTTTGACAAAGGATCGGTAGCCACGTTGCGCCGGGACAGTGGGTTTCTAAACTCTGCAACTGTTCTCTGGCTTGCCGCACCGCTAAATAGAGGGCTTCTCCTCTTGCCAAAGCGGTCAAAAAATGCTGCAGAAATGCCTGGGCAACGGTGTCGGGTACAGGTTCGCGCATGACAATGGTTTGCGGCAGATGCAGGCGTTCTAATGACCGGGCTAACCCCAGACCATCACAGGAATTGAATATTGCCAAACGCAGTCCTCGGGCGATCGCTTGTTTGAGGGCATAGCTGAGGGATTCTAACCCAATGCACTGGTGGGAGTTCAGGGCAATTTGTCCCGTTGTGCCGTCGGCGTGGCTGGCACTATGTCCGGCAAAAAAGAAAATATCCCAGCCTTGGGGTTGCCACAGATACTGGGTTAACTGTTGCGGCGAGGGTTCGACCAGAAATACCGTCTCTATGGGGTGGGGAAGGCTCTCAAACAGGCGGCGATCGCCATCGACATCAATTCCGGCACGGTGACCAAAAACGGCTAAAACTCTGAGCTGTTGTCGGGGAGAAACGATAGGTTCAATGCGATCATAAATCGGGGGACTCAAGGCAACTTCGGCTTGCGGATAGGGGGCTAAAACCTCCCACAAATGCCAAGGCAATCGACGTAAGGTGTCATTTGGCACTTGCAGCAGCAACCAAACGGGTTTCCTGGGGTCTAGTTCGGCTAACAGTTGCTCACGCAGGGGACGGAAGGGGTCAGCTTGCAGCCAATGGTTAAAGGTTTGGGTTAAGAGTTGGGCTTTCTGCTGGCAAGCGGTGACAGTGGTGGTGCGTGAACCATTGGTGACGGGGTTGGCACGCTCTTCTAAGCGATACAGCAGCAGTAATTGGCGATAGAGAGTTTGCCAGTGACGATACTGTTGACTCAGTTGGGGACAAGGGGGTAATTTACCTTGGCGGCGAGTTTTCAACAATAACCCAGCGCGATCGCGTCTCGTCTCCCAGGCTGAACGAATTTCCAGCGTGACGTTTACGCCTTGGTCTAAGTCGCCGTCGAGGTCAAAGATGACGAGCTGTCCCATGTCCCTGATGCTGATTTATTGTTAATCATAAACAAACCTGACTAGATAGTAAACAGTTCTGTGATATAGGTATCTTGCCAAACCAGTTCCACTTGAAATTGCTCTCCCAACTCCCCGGTAAACTCAAACTGGATAAAGGTGTCGGCGTCTTTGGCTGTCACCTGGCGAAATAGGCTTCCGGTTCCGGTTAGCACTCTTAATTGCAGATTGGGTGGTAATGAGGTTTGAGCCTCTAGGGGACAAACTTGCAGGTGAATCCCCAGTTGCGTTTCACTAGCGGGTATCAGGGTAACAATTAAGGCGACGGCTTCAGTGCTGACGGCAGTTTTCAGCCGCATGGGTTTGGCACGTCTGACCAAGAATTGCCGTACCGATAAGCTAGGAGATGTCCCCAAAACTTGGGCGACGGTTTGCCAACTTGAGTCAAAGACCTGTTGCCGCCAGCGACTCAGATGCACAGGATTGGGAGTCGTCTGGGTTTCCCGGTTGCTGATAGATTCCAGGAGTGTTTCTAAAGGGCGCAATGCTGTTAAAGGTAGGTTTTCTGGCTCAACGTTCCTAACCGGAATAAAGCCGACAAGTTTCACGTCCGATAGATCATTGTCAAACTGCACAGCCACGTAGCCGATTAAGTCTGAGTAAGGGGTTGGCGGCACAGTAATTTCAGTATCATTTGCCATAACGGGACGACATTCGAGACGCCCTAACTGGGGTAGGACTAAATCTGCCACATCCATTAACGCCCGCATTCCGGGATGCCAACTATTACTCTGATCCCAGTTTGTGGGAATTTGAAGCCAGTTTAACCATTGCTGTACTGCCCAAACAGCCAGGGTATTCACATAGACTTGTTTCGCTTTGGCTGGGGTTATCTGTTCTAAGGCAAATTGTCGCGCCCGCTGATGGGCGGTGGTGGTGAGGGGGACGCTGAGATGGGCAGCAGTGGGATTCATGGGCGTTTTGTCTCAATCATTCTGGTTCAGTTTCGGAGTGATAACCAAAGTTTTGGGCAATTTTTTGCAGCAGTGGTAGCCCTTTGCGCTTCCAGTGCCAGTAAAGCGCGTGATAATCGATGTTAAATTCCCGGGCAATGTCGGCGATTCGGTCAGGGGGCTGCTTGAGTAGCAATCGTTGACTCAGCAGTTGGCAATGACAGCAGGGAAACGCTTGGGGATGACACTGGCGCAGTCGTCCTTCTGGGTCTTGATTGATATAGTGTTGCAGTTTCATGCCCACGGTAACCCGTTTTTGCTGGTTGATTTGGTCGGTGAGGACGGCGTCTAGTTCCTCGAGTGTACTGGGAGTGCGATCGCCGATTTTTTCGCCCAAGGTGATATGACTTTTTCCCAGAGGCGCATCTAAAGAGAGGGGCGGTGGTTGGGGTGAGGAATGTAAGTCGATAACTTTGTAGCGCAGTCGCAGTTTCAGGTTGATCCAGTTGGTCAAGCTGTCGGTTATGGAAGCGGATTGAGGGTGAAAGTCCCTGATTTGTTCAGCGATGTGTTTGAGTGTATCATTGAAAACTTCACCATAGTCGGGATGATTGGATTTGGCTAGTCTTGGAAGCTGTTGAATTTCCCGGAGTAGCCGATACATCGCCAGACGCCAAGCCAGACTCTGTTGGGGGTGTTGCTGCACGATGGTAATTAGCTGGCGAAGTTGCTCATCCCGATTATTGCGTGAAAATGCTGGGTCAGCCATGGACGTTCAATAGCCGGAGGATAGGATGAATCACCTTTTCAGTTTGATGTATTTTTTACGCGATCGCAAGTTATTTTTAACCCAGAGAGTAATTTCTATATGCATATTTTTAAAACAGTGATTCAAGCGCTAGGACATCGGTCAAGCAACCGGGTTTCTTTGGGGAAAAGGTTGATATGAGAGTTGTCATTCGAGATCTTAACCCGTTTCTAGGAATACTTGACCAAATAGTCCTACTCCTCCTCCTTATCCACTAAATCCCCCAGATAAAGTTCAATAAACGTCTCAGCGGCGGCGGGATTGATGGTGTTCAGCGCTTTGACGATATCCGCAACGGTTTCGGCTGTTGGGTCTATTTTTTCATGAAACCAACGAAAAACTTTGTTTCGCTCAATTCCTAAAGCTACCGCCAAC
>CAZNNK010000779.1:0-3735 GCA_964574085.1 uncultured Coleofasciculus sp. | reverse complement strand
CTATTGTACAAACCTTACAGGCGATCGCCCGCACTCCCATGGCACAATCCTATCGCGATTCCTTAGCTGTGGCTGGGGTAGAAGGAACACTACGACAGCGCTTTCAGAATACCCCAGCCCAAGGAAGAGTGTATGCTAAAACGGGAACCATGACGGGCGTGTCAGCCCTGTCTGGCTATGTGGAGGTTCCCGATTATCAGCCGTTGGTGTTTAGTATTATGGTGAATCAATCCAACCAATCAGTGAGTACAATCCGTGAAGCAATTGATGAAATTGTGGTTTTGCTGACGCGGCTACGTTCTTGTTAAAAGAGGGAATAGGGAATGGGCAATAGGCAATAGTGAAGACAAAAGCTTACCTGACAAGGGATTGAGCGATTTGAATTTTTCTTTTATGTCCTAACCTTAAGTCCGCCTACGCGGACTACCCTTCGGGAAGGCTTCGCATACATTTGTGTAGCAGCGATTTTAATCGCCCTGGCAAAAGGGGGTTACGTTAGAATGTGGCTAACCGACTCGTGGCGTAGAGATCATGATATTCGGTATAAAACTTGCCACTTCTAACTTCTCGACGCATGGGTTGACCTGTCCAAATTTCTACGGATACCCAATCGCCACTTTGTTTAAGTTGAAAACCATCCTCAACGGTTATCAGATCATCAAAAATAATTGACCAGTGAGGCGGTGAAATTTCCCAGGCTTGAGGTGGAATAATGCCGTCTTGTTGGCGATCGCGATCATAAATGGGGATAATCGTTTGGGGATTAAACCGAACCTGCGTCACAATTGGATTAACACAGCGACCTTCACGAGTCACAAACTCCAGAACCGCATCCCAGTCATAGATGGGTTGACAGTCCCCGACTCCAAACTCATCTTCTGGCACACAGATAGCACCCATTAACCAGGTTAACTTGGATAGAATCCGATTGACACGCGGGCGATCGCACTCGAGCAGATTAAGTTCTACAGGACTAAACTCTCGCAATCTAGGCGTCCATTTGGGTGTCCACAATTCAAATGATACGGTTTGATCGATAGGAACACGGGTCAGAGTCAAGTTAGGAGTAGCAAGTCTTGGTTGCAACGCTTGGAGGAATTCTGACTGAATAAACTCTGACATTCCTCGGCTTTGTAGGCTAAACATAGCAGTTTTTAACATAGTCGTTTAGTTAAGAACCTCTTGATCGACTCAGCAAAAAATCATAGAAGCGCTCTGATCAAGGTTACGCTTAAACCTGATCATCTGTTACCCCTCTAGAGTATTAATGTGACCTTAATTCTCTATCAGAACTTTAATATCAAAGATTTGGCGATAAGCCTAAGTGATCGATACTTAAAGTCATCCGTGATTCTTTTTGTTGAAAAATGTAATATAAATCACAGACAAAAGCCATGGGTCGTTTTTATAGCTAAATTTCCCCGTCTAGCTGTACTACACGGGGTAGATGTGTATTATGCTAAATCCTTGATATACTCTAGAGTGGGCAGTACCCACCAGCCTCATCTGAGCGTGACATCAAAGCCTCACAATCACAAAAGCTTATATCTATTGAGCGCTTCTTTGGCTAAATCACGAACAAAATTCAAGGTGTGTTCAGCTTCAAAGTTATTGTTATCGCCTTTTTCTCGATTACATTTCCAACATATAATCTGAAGGTTGCTTGACTCAAACAGCAGTTCAGGACATCGAGCTTTATTAACTTTGTGATCTAATGTGACGTAATGAGGATGAAAGTAAACGTTTCCGACCTCGTTTATACAATCTACCCCATTCGCATCTTGATATTGATAGCCTCTTTTGATCGCTTCTTGTTTAGATTGTGTACTATGTGAGAACCTCCCATGTACCATCTTCTTCCCACAGAAGGGACAAGGCTTCTGATTAAACTTTTGTCTATACTCGTTTGGGCTAATCGACCCATACCTCGGATGATTAATTAATTTTTTGTTTGCACCATATTTCCAAAGATCGCTGATATCTGAACTTCTGTAAAGAGTCTTTAGAGCATCCTTATTCATATCTAGCACTGTTTTTACAAGAGTTGATACTTAGCAAGGGCTTTGTCAGCTAGTTGTTTAACATCCTTGTAGTTTTGAGCAAGACTATCTAGAGATTCAGATGCAATGTCTTGCGCTTGTTCAGCTTCTAGAATCGAGTGATTGATAGCCCCAATTAAATCACCTTTACGCAACTTGTGTTCAAAAAGACTCAACTCTTGGAATGAGGTTTGCAATAGACTCCAAGACTTCTGAACATGATTCCAACCAATATTACGATACCCTTGATACCGCAGTTTCTTTTGCTGTGAACAATCTAGTTTAGAGAATACTTCTGTATTTCTTTTCTGCCAATCTCGATAAGTTAATCCATTAACAATATTCATAATTATCTACCCTTTGAAATCAACGTCTCGTTTATCCTTTTCCACTCCGCAACACCATGATTATTACGGATGTACTCTTCAATCCTAGATAACTGTCTTCTGAGAGTGTCAATTCTTTTTTCCAAAATTTTTATTTTATCTGCTGACTCCTGCGTGGATACCAACGTCATCTGATCCATGTCGGAAATAGTTTGACGCATGTCTGAAACCATGGTGTTGTAGTCTTCCTTATGTACCAAATCTCTCTCTAAAAGAGCTTCCCTACGTTCAGAGCTGTTCTGGGAAAGGGCGTTGATTAACCACCTTCCCACTGAAACAATCTCAGAGTTTTGGGGGTCAAGGAAAGACTTTAACTTATCATTTGCCTCTCGGGTTTTTTGGGCTTGACAGTACCTGTTGTAAGCATTGGCAGATTTTAGCAGTTCCAACACGTCCAAATGTTGAGCCGCTCGGCTAATTTGCTGATCAGTCATTTTCTTTTGTAAGGCATATTGGGCAACCCCTGAAGCCAAACTTATCCGCTTAATTAACCGATTGCGTTCTTGTTTGTTCATCTCCTGTACCCTGTAAATTTAACAATGAAGAACTGTGTATTCGTTAATACTCTTGTAAGAATCTCTAGGATAAGATAATTTCTAAGTATTATTCAACTTTCCCTGATAAAACTCAAACTTTAGGCGTGAGCAACATCCGTGTTGGCGACACCATGGGATGCGTAATAAAATCAACAATGTCCAAAACGGTGATCGCGTCCAGAAGTGTTTCACGTTTGAATTCGAGGGTTATGGTTGTACTTTATGCTTCTTTCTCCAGTATTCCCTCTCTATCAGAAAAAAACTTAGCGATCGCCAAAATTTTACAAAAACTTCACTCAACCCTTATATTATCGTCACTTGAGGCGATTTTGCTTGCAGCAGATTTCAGGTTGATGAGGTACAGTCTCTAAGCAAGATCCCCGACTTCTTCAAGAAGTCGGGGATCTGTCTGTGTACCTCAGTTATCAGTTTTTTTGTCAACCTTGAGCGGCAAAACCTAGCCTAGAAAAAATTTGTGGAAACTCTCTACCATTCTCTCCTAATAACCCGCCTCTTCCTCATATTCGGGGGTTTTAGTCTTTTCGGGAATATTAAGGGGCGGCGCTTGATAGGGTTCGCGCTCTACAGTATCTTCCCAAGCATCCCCTTCTACCTCATAATCCGCGTACTCATCTTTGTACTTTTGCTCATAAGGTTCGGGTTCAGCATAAAGGGGTTCTTCATACCGACGCGCTGCTTGCGAGGAATCTTCCCATTCATCCCCCCAATTATCCTCTTCCAATTGGGCTTCGGCATAAATTGGTTCTGCCCGTT
>CAZNNK010000778.1:0-3740 GCA_964574085.1 uncultured Coleofasciculus sp. | reverse complement strand
CCCCAGCTCCCCCAGCTTCCCCAGCTTCCCCATCTTCCCCATCTCCCCCAGCTCTCCTTAATTTTTCGGAATTGGCGGCAATTTCTTCAGGATATGTTGATGGTGATTCCGTTGAGGTTGAGACTTAGCCAACTCCTCATCGATAGAATTGGGACTCAGTTTACGGGATTGATCCACAACATTAACCGCCGCCGTTGTAATTTCAGCACTAGCGGATTCGACAACTTGTGCTACCTCAAGTTGCTGTTCCAACTGTTCCGTAGAAGAAACAAGTTCACTCAATCCGTTGACTAACTCTTTAAAATTTTGACGGAACGCCGGATCACCAGTTAAATCTTCCAAATCCGATGTAATCTTTTGCGTATTTTCAAATGTTACCCGCGCTGAATCTAATAGCTGTTGCAAGACTATAGCATTACTGGGACTGTCCAGCGAATTGGAAATATCGCGTAAATCAGCAGATACCTCAGCCGCATTAGCGGAGAGGGTGGCTAAATTTTCGGAGGCGGTTTCGACGTTTTCAATGATGGTGCTGACATCCGCTTGATCAACTTGTGCATTGACTAAATCAATCGTCGTGTTGACATTTTCTAGGGTTGGTCTCAAGTCGCTTAACAGAACACGCAACTGCTCGCTGGTTTGACCGACACTGGTTAACGTTCCGACTAAAACTGCCCGATTTCTGCTGACTAAATCATTGGTTGAGGCAATTAATCGATTCAGTTGCACGGCTGTCTGGCTAAATTGCTCCGCCGTATTACCAATGCGTTGAGTTGTCTGGGTAGCCGCTGTGGTAATCGCATCAGACGCCTGAGAAAAGCCGCCGACTTCTTGACGCACGGAACGAGATAATAAGGATAATTCACCCGCAAGTTGAGCAATACCACTGGCGGCGAGGGAGGCATTTTGAGCCAGAGAGTTGATGTTATTAAAAAATTGAGGATCGGTATAGATAGTGGTTAAGCGTTCAGTATTGCGGAGAAGTTCAATAAAGCTTACCCCAATTTGACCCTGAATCTGCTCACCTTCACAAATAATCACATCCGAATTACATTCAGAACTCAGAGGTTCCATCGACTGGATATTCGAGGACAATTCCCGCAGGGGAGTAATGTCTACTGAGGTTTCCCCAATTAAACCAGATTGATTCGCTTCAATAGCAACATCCTCTGGGATTACTAAGTCTTCTGATTCAATTTCGATGGTGACATCAACACCATTGGTGGCGGCTTGAATATCGGTAATGTTGCCCACATCAACCCCGCGATAGCGCACCGTAGCACCTTCTTTCATCCCAGCGACGTTGGGAAAGTTAACCACAAAGCTGTAGCTGCGATCGCCAAATTTCCACCCCCGAATCCAAACCGCCAAACCGACAAGCACGGCTAGTCCCACTAAAATTAACAAGCCAACGGAGCCTTCTCGAATGGTTCGCGATCGCATGGTTTCTCCTCACTGTACCCTTATGTGGTGAATTGATGGGTCATTAATAACGCAATCACCCATGACCTAGGTCATCCTCATGACTAATGACCCTTACTCCCATCCTAACCAACCACCTGAATGGGTCCGCTGGTACTAGCACTGAAAAATTGTCGCACCAGAGGATTATCGGTTGTATCAATCTCGCTGATCGGACCTTGCCACTGTACCTTGCCTTTGTAGAGAAAAACAACTCGGTCGGTGGTACGGCGAATTGTACTATCTTGGTGAGTGACCATCACATAAGTCTTACATCCGCCTTCAACACATTGGAGTTGACGGACTAAATCCTCAATGACAGTAGAGGCGATCGGGTCAAGTCCAGCCGTGGGTTCGTCATAGAGTAAAATTTCGGGATTGTCTTGGGGATGATCGGGGTTGGTCATAATCGCCCGGGCAAAACTCACTCGCCGACGCATCCCGCCTGAGAGTTCAGCCGGATACTGATTGCCAATTCCGGGTAATCCCACCATCTCTAGCTTCTCATCGACTAATTCCCGAATGCGATCCTCAGACAATTTAGAATGCTGGTAAAGAAAAAATCCCACGTTTTCACGGATACTCAGGGAATCAAACAGAGCGGATTGTTGGAATACCATACCGATGCCAATTGGGTCTTTGGCATCTTCAATTAAACCCGAACGCTTTTGTCCTTGCACATAGATTTCACCCCCATCCAGGGGCATTAAACCCGCCATCATGCGTAGAATGGTAGATTTACCTGTTCCAGAAGGTCCAATAATACCTAAGGCTTCGCCCTGATAAATAGTCAGATCAACATTATCCAGGATGACGTTACCCCCAAAGGACTTGGAGACTCCCTTTAATTCAATCAGTGGTTCTTTCATATTGGTTAAGGGGAGTTGGGGAAGCAGGGGAGTTGGGGAAGCAGGGGAAGCGGGGGAAGTAGGGGAAGCAAGAGAATGCTCTTGCGGATTGCTCTTTCTCCTGTAATAGCTTAGGGAGCAAGCTTCACGATTAGTTTATGTCGAACGGCTCGAAACCCTAATTGGCAAGGGTTGTGGCTTAAGTTGACACGGATGAATACACCCCCAACCCACCTTAACGAGATCCACTGGCTGCCATGGCGGAATCGGCTTCTGATTCTACCTCCAACCCAAAGACACGACAGAAGGCTTTTTGCACCTTATAGCCTGAGTCAATCGACTCCAAGGGGTCTTTCCGCAGGCGGTGACGTAAGCACAACGTAATCACCCGACGAATATCATCCACTGTGACTTCCGTGCGCCCTTCAAAAGCAGCCAAGGCTTTAGCAGCACGGTTGGTGACAATATCCCCGCGCAATCCATCCACATCCAATTCTGAGCAAACCTCAGAAATATTCACCCGCATGTCATAGTCCATTTCCACGTCAGACAGGTTAGTCTGGGCAGTGACGATTTGCTGCTGTAATGTCTCTTGGGCTGCCTGGTGTGCTTTGATATAATCTAATGGATTTTTATCAAACGCGGCTCGTTCCTCCACAATTTTGACCCGCAGCCCTGGCTCTTTGACGGTGCGGATTTCCGCGTGCATACCGAAGCGATCGAGGAGTTGCGGACGCAGTTCTCCTTCTTCCGGGTTGCCAGAACCCACTAACACAAAACGAGCCGGATGGCGAATGGAAATCCCTTCTCGTTCGACGGTATTCCAACCACTGGCAGCCGAGTCCAATAGCACATCAACGAGGTGATCGTCAAGTAGATTCACTTCATCCACATAGAGGATACCGCGATTGGCTTTGGCTAACAGTCCGGGTTCAAAGGCTTTCACTCCTTCGGCTAATGCCTTTTCAATATCAATTGTGCCGCACACTCGGTCTTCGGTTGCGCCCAAGGGCAAATCAACCATCGGCACTTTTTTCTTGACGGTTGGAGCAGATTGTCCTTCTCCATTGCTATTCATCCAGTCCGGGTCGTTGGGATCGCTATTGAAGGGATCGTCGGCAACCACTTCAATTTCTGGCAACAAGTCAGCCAACGCCCGAATGGTGGTGGACTTACCCGTACCGCGATCGCCCATAATCATTACCCCACCAATTTTGGGGTCAATGACATTCAGCAGGAGAGCCAGCTTCATTTCGTCTTGACCCACGATGGCGGTAAACGGAAAAACAACGCGACGGACAGTCTTAGGGGCTTGGGCAGTCAGACTCACTTTGATTACCTGATAACCGATAAATCACGCCTTTTATTGTGCCACATCGGTGGAACGTCTGGGAGATGGGGGAGATGGGGGAGATGGAGGAGCTGGGGGAG
>CAZNNK010000777.1:2710-3742 GCA_964574085.1 uncultured Coleofasciculus sp. | reverse complement strand
GTTTTCCGGTAGTAACGATGCCGTTATCGCTGGTTAAAGTAATGTCCCGACTAGGATTTAAAATATCGCCTGTGGTGATATCTTGGTTTGCCAATAGGGTTAATGTGGCGTTATCATCTCCGAATAATGTACCGCTTGTGTAGTTAATCGAATTGGCTTGTAAGGTAACGGGGTCATTAAATGTCGCATCACCCGCCAAGGTTATTGTACCTGTGTTATTGTCGCGTCCGATAATAAGTTGAGTAAATCCGTTTTGTAAACGATTGAGTTCGTTGGTATTGAGATTCAAGCGAGTATCATTAATCGTGTTGCCAATTGTAATCCCTAAATTGGCGTCTAGGGGTTGTACTTGAAGTAGAGTATTGCCTTGAATTGTCCCTAATCTGATTTCATTCGCGGTGAGGCTGATATTACCCAGTCCGATAGCCGCAATTCCACCATCATCTCCAACTAAAATTCCCTCGCTGGTGTTGTCTGAACCATTAATAATTCCTTCTAAACTAATATTACCTGTCCCCGTTGTTTGGACAACACCGCCACCAAACCCTAAACCAGTAAATCCGCCCACCCAAATTCCATAATGATCTGTTCCCGTTCCTTGACTGGTTCCCTGGAGAAAAATAGCGCCATTCACTGAAGTGACTCTGGAGTTTTCTTCTAAGATGACAATACCTTGATTACTTATCGTTCCTTGTCCACCTGTTCCCACGAGAGTAATATTTCCGCTTCCGGTGGATTCTACGCCGCCGCCAGCAACAATGGAAATGCCATCGTTCCCGAATTCTCCATTACTGGTTGCGTCAGTTGTACCTGTTATTTCAATCGCACCTGTTCCTGTTGATTGAACTAAAGCACCCTCTTGAATCGAAACACCGTGATTATTGTCTCCCGTACTGTTACCGCCAGTACCTGTTAGAGTGATATTTCCATTTTCGGAGGATGTCACCGCACTACCCTCGACAATAGAAATACCATCATTGAATTCTCCCGTTCCCTCACCACCATTACCTGTCAAGCTGATATTTCCATTCA
>CAZNNK010000777.1:0-2610 GCA_964574085.1 uncultured Coleofasciculus sp. | reverse complement strand
CAATAGAAATACCATCGTTGAATTCTCCCGTTCCCTCACCACCATTACCTGTCAAGCTGATATTTCCATTCACGGAAGAAACAGTCGAATCCGCATCTTGCATTTTTATCCCATCATTACCATTCGTTCCAATTCCACCTGTTCCTGTTAGAGTGATATTTCCGGTTCCGGAGGATGTCACCGTACTCCCCTCGACAATAGAAATACCATCGTTGAATTCTCCCGTTCCCTCACCACCATTACCTGTCAAACTAATCGTTCCATTCACTGAAGAGATACGGGAGTTTAAATTACTAATACTAATTCCATCATTATTATCTATCCCATTTCCACCTGTTCCATTTAGAGTAATCGCACCTATTCCAGTTGTTTCTATTACACTACCATCGTTCACAACAATACCGAAATTGTTATCACCACCGTCACCTCCCGTACCTGTAATATCAATACTGCCGTCTCCAGTGTTAATGGTACTGTTATTAATAGTAACGCCAGTAGTAGAGGCAGCATTACCCTTGCCAGTGCCGATAAAATTTCCACCTCCTGTATCAATCGTGGCATTGGTAATGTCCAGAATACCACCATTTATATTATCGAAATCAGCATTAAGGGTGACATTCCCACCATTCGTTCTAATGTTCTGATTAACGACAATCTCATTATTGGTTTGAGCAGTAATTCCGACTCCGCTTGCACTAATATTAATCGGTGCATCAAATGTAATATTATTAGTCGCTTGCAGAATCACGTTTGCCATGGCAGCATTAATCGTGCCATTGTTAATCGTGTTATCTCCTCCAGGATCATTAAAGGCATCATTTGCGGCTAGTTGATTGGGAGTATTTTCATCGGCGACAACGGTTATATTTTCGGGATCTAAGAGTAACTGACCCAATTGACCTTGCATCGCTAGTAAATTAACAGTGCCAGCATAATCTAGATACTGTTTGCCCGATATTTCAGCAAAGCCACCATTACCACTTTCGCTACCGCCTCGTGCTGTAATTGTTCCATAAAAACGGCTGGCTTCATCTGCCCAAACAATCACTCGTCCCCCATTCCCATCAGTTAAAGCATCTGCATTAATGGTTGAATCTTCGCTAACAAATGCAATATCAGCATTGGGAATTGTGCCTTCCCCTTGATAATCCCCACCAACTCTTACCGTACCAGCACCATTGATACCAGAGGCGTCAAGATTGGCGGAAAGTAACCCAACTTTTTTGCCAATAATATTAATTTCATTGCTAACTGAGAGTGAGGAGGAGGAGGGCGCACGTCGGTGCGCCCCTACGGTTTCGCCAATGGTTTCGTCACTCGTGGAAACATCAATTGTGCCAGAGATAATTGCAACTCCTGTTTCGTTTGGCACAGTTATCTGAGAATCCGCCAACTGTACCTCTCCTGATGCGGTCACATCAACGCCTGTCTCTACCGTTTGGGCTGAACCCGTTAACAACTCGGCGACATTTAATGGCGTGATTGGCAATAATACTCCGTCTTGATTCCGAGGCGCAGTAATCTCTAATGACAGTAACTGTCCCGACTGAGAAATCCTTACCCGATTTGACCCTTCAACCGCCGTAATTGTAATCTGTCCCCCAGGTGCAGTTAGTTCCCCAGTGTTAATGACGGTCCCGCCTAATAGGGTTAAACTCTGTCCCGGATAAACCGCTAAATTCCCCGCATTGACAATTGTCCCTGATTGGGATAAGTCAAAGGCAAATTGATTGGGGTCTCCCACCAACTGCTGATAATTATTATCCCCAAACCCATTGAACCAATTCCCCTCGTTAAAGCCAATCCCTGTGGCGGTTGTGGCGATAAGATCAGCAGGAACATTTAATTGAGCATTTGTGCCAAATACAATCCCGGCTGGATTCATCAAATACAAATTCGGCGTTCCTCCTGTCACCTGAATCAACCCATTAATCAGCGAGGGATTTCCGCCAACCACTCGCCCCAAAATAGTCCTCAAATTCGGATTCGCCAAAAAATTGGCAATTTGCCCTGTATCTAAGCCAAACTCCTGAAAACTGTGGAAAAGATTCGCCTCATCTGCATCCAGACTCCCCCCGGAAATGTTAAACTGATTCCCCTCCGGTATGATAATTGTCCCTGTACCATCAGGGGCGGCGGTAATCGGTTCAGCGTTTGTAGTCGGCGCACTCTTCGCCACCAAAATTAAACCCGCAACTAGAAACAACCAGCTAAAGCACCATTGAGCAGATTTCATGGGAGTAAGAGTTAAGGAAGGATCTATCTCAATTTTTTCGCTTATGCCAGTATTTTTTTCCTTGTCGTTATAAAATTATAGAAAACGATAGTTAATTTAGGTTTAATTAATTTTAATTTACGTCTGAACCTTCCCCGGATAAGAGTGGTATCGGTTATGAATAACAGAAATATTTGCGGATAAATATTTTATTACTAACGTGCTATTGTGTCAAGTGAAATTTGAGGAGAGGGCGATCCGAGCCAATTGGGTGGACAAGAGTTGTTAATTAATACAAGCGGATCGCCCCTACAAGTACCTTTATTATGTGTTCTTATCGGTAAGCTGTTCGGCATTTAAACCTTAATGTCAATAATGGCTCTCATCCTTGTAGT
>CAZNNK010000776.1:1080-3743 GCA_964574085.1 uncultured Coleofasciculus sp. | reverse complement strand
AGGGGCGCACCGACGTGCGCCCAATTTAACCATCAATCTATTCCACAATTTTAGCGGTGTCAGTGCAGTAGGCTCTCGCCTTCTCGTACTCGCCTAGGAGAACCCGAAGGGTAGAGTAACCCAACTTATCCGGTTAGCTGGGATATTGCGTACTTTCCCTGACATTCTCCTGAAGTCAGTCTACTTAGAGCGTCGGCTGGCATAATAGCATTGAGTAGTGGATAAGAAAGAGAAATGTGTTATGACAGGTCTATATAACGATGTTCAAGGAAAAATTAAGCCAACTCATTGCATCTATCATCCAGATTTGGCGATCGCAAGCTAATAAGCCTCTATTCTGGAAGCTGGCTATGATCCCGATTGTCGGGGTAATCCTTACCGTTGTGGGGCTTTGGGTGTTTCTAGAGATTGCGGACGAGGTGTTAGACGATCAAACCCAGGCAATTGACAAAACGCTGATGTTGCTGGTTAAACACCTCCATTCACCGTTGCTAGATTGGGTAATGCGCGGTGCTTCGATTATCGGTGGAACCGTGGTTGTTACTCTAATTTGTCTAATTTTAGGGGCAATATTTTGGGCGCGACAACAGCGCGTTTATTTTACCGCGTTAGCAATTACGGCTATTGGTGGAACTGGATTAAACCTGTTAATTAAACAGTTATTTAACCGTCAACGTCCCCAACTCTGGCAAATTACCACGGGTGAACCCAATACCTCCAGTTTTCCCAGTGGTCATGCCATGTTATCACTGGTAATCTATGGTTTTATTGGCTATTTGCTAGCCCGTCACTTTCGCCGTTGGCGGTGGTGGATTGTGAGTCTAATGATTGGCTTGATTGTCCTGATTGGCTTCAGTCGGGTTTATCTGGGTGTTCATTGGTTCACGGATATTATAGCTGGACAAGCGGCGGGATTAACCTGGTTGATGGCTTGTTTATTAAATCTTGAGATTTACCGACGCTATCGCCAATACCGTAATCATTCGCCGCAGTCACTCTCATCCTAATTTAAAGACAATGGCACGCTCCAGTCAGTATGTTTATGTCATTAAAATACTTGATATACCGTAGGGTGAGCATTGCCCACCAGACCTAATTCAGTACCATTCAATTTAAGGGTTATGGAGTTGTCGCAGCAATAAAGCCAAACCACTATGGAAGCGGTTATCTTAATGGGAATTCAGGCGTCAGGGAAATCATCATTTTGCCGCGATCGCTTTTATAATACGCATATCCGGATTAACCTGGATATGCTCAAAACTCGGCATCGGGAAAAGATTCTGGTTCAAGCTTGTCTTGATGCTCAACAGCGGTTTGTTGTGGATAATACGAATCCGACTCCGGCAGATAGGGTGCGTTATATCCTACCCGCGAAGGACAAGGGATTTCGGATCGTGGGGTATTATTTTCAATCGGTTCTAGAGGATTGTAAACGACGGAATGCTCAACGCCAAGGAAAACAGGTAATTCCTGTACCGGGGATTTTAGCAACGCACAAAAAGTTGGTTTTACCGCGTTGGGATGAAGGGTTTGATGCGCTTTATTATGTGAAACTGGGGGTAAATTATTCGTTTATTGTCAAAGAGTGGAACCAATACAGCAAGGGATAGTTGTACTTAGGGCTTGCTGAATTAATTGGGAAGCTATACTATACTTGTCAAGTTCTAATAACTTAAACTATTCGTTTATCCAGAACGGTTTAAATTTTCCAATAAGGTTATTGTCTTAACAAAACGTCATAATTGCTCGTTTTTTACCTCGTTCTGGGAAAAAGCTACGAATTTTCAGGGGTTGCGTCCATTGTGAGAGGATTGTACGATTTTAAGGTATACTATCTATGGTGGGCATTTTGTAGGTACAAATAATTTTGACCCAGCTAAACCCCTTGAAGCTTCGTAGAACTTTGTATAATTTTTAGTTTTCGTCTCACTGCTAATGTCCCCTTGGACGCATGTATTTTGTTAAACTTACGATAAAAATTATTACTAAGTCTTGACAAAAACACAGATTACACAGATGGATGGTACTTTCCCAAACACTTGAATAGTGAGAGACACAGATTGACACAGACAACTAAATAATTCCCCCACAAGTTAATCATTGTTTTATCCGGGGCTAATTATCTTTTCATCCTTAGCCCCATTGAGAACTAACGCCTCTGTCTGTGAAATCAGTGTTAAGCTGTTTGGTATTTAAACCTTAATGTTAATAATAGCGAAATCTATGTACCCGCATTTCTCACAAGAAGACCCTGCCTTGGCAATAGCTTTAGAAAAGCTCAATTTTTATGACTCACCATCAGCCATTTTAGCTGGGAAGAGTACCTTAAATCGGCTTGAATATTGTCCGGAAACAATCCTTCAACAACAAGGGTCCCGCTATCATCGCATTGAAGCTAACCCGGAAGAAATCAAGAAAGCCTTCGTAGACATTTTTTTAGAGTCTTATCAAACCCCTCCTCAACAAATCATTTTAGACATGGATGTGACTGATGACCAAGTGCATGGACATCAAGAGGGAGTTCATTTAGCGGTGGGAAGGGCGGGTTTTGTTGTTCCGTTAGTGGTGACTAGCTGAATTTAGTCCCTAAACCCGCCCCTACAATGATTCCCTAAACCCGCCCCTACAATGATTCCCTAAACCCGCCCCTACAATGATTCCCT
>CAZNNK010000776.1:0-980 GCA_964574085.1 uncultured Coleofasciculus sp. | reverse complement strand
AAACCCGCCCCTACAATTGTGGCTAAACCTGTCCCTAGACTGTTGCTTTATCCTCTTGATTCACGACACGATTTAACTTGCCACTGTGATACCCTTCTAAATCTAGGGTGACATATAAAAAACCTAAATCTTGAAAGGCTGATACCAGGGTTGGTAAATCCATAGTCAACACAAATTTTTTAATTTGTTCCGGCGATAATTCAATCCGTGCAGTATCCCCTTGAGAACGCACCCGCAAATTTTTCCACCCTAGTTTCCGTAAATAAACTTCTGCCCGTCCTACTCGTTGCAGCTTAGCAATTGTAATTTCTTCGCCATAAGGAAAGCGAGAACTTAGACACGGTTGTGCAGGTTTATCCCACCACGGAAGCCCTAACTGTTGCGACAGTTGACGCACTTCCGCTTTTGTTACCCCCACTTCGGCTAAAGGCGATCGCGCCCCCCGTTCTTGCGCTGCTTGAATCCCTGGGCGATAGTCCCCCAAGTCATCCGCATTTACCCCATCCACGACATAAGGATAACCCCGTTGCAGCGCCAAAGGTTTCAGTGTGTCGTGAAGTTCACTTTTGCAAAAATAGCAACGGTTAACCGGATTCGCCGTATAATTGGGATTATTCATTTCATCGGTTTGCACCAATTCATGGGGAATGCCAATTATCGCCGCTTGAATCCGGGCATCTTCTAATTCTTCAGGTAACAGAGACGGGGACTCAGCCGTTACCGCTAAAGCGCGATCGCCTAATACATCATAAGCAATCTTGGCAACTAAGGTGCTATCCACTCCTCCAGAATAGGCAATCAATGCCCGATCCATTTGAGCAAATAAGCGGGTGAGTTGTTCAAGTTTATTATTTAACATGGTTGTCAAGACAGATGACTTCAAGGCAGAAGGCATGAAGCAGAAGTTATGCCTTATTGTAGGGGCTGGTTTATTGACAATTGTAGGGGCGGGTATAGGGACAATATTAGAGGCGTTATAA
>CAZNNK010000775.1:0-3743 GCA_964574085.1 uncultured Coleofasciculus sp. | reverse complement strand
TCACTATAGTTCGAGGATTTATGCAGGACAATCCGTGCTGGAGACGTATCCATTGCCATTTCATATTCAGTCAAAGCACGTTTTAAAAGTTGATCGGCTTGATCGGCTTGCAAATGAGGTCTTCGATCACGTTTATCGATATCAACTGGCGTACCTCTAAGAATAACATTATTGCCTAACTCATCAAATATTTGAGCCAAACTCGTATTGAGTACCTGGCGATCGCGACTTCGATAAAAGCTAATCCCAATAAAACATACTGATGGTCGATTGATGTTGGTTGAAAGTTTCCAAGGAACCGTCTGATTCGTTTTGTAATACAAAGCCGTACAAAAATTCCAAGCTTTTGTTGCCTCATCTTGTTGACCTTTGAGATTCGACTCTAAGGAAACCTCTCTGACAAGTTGCAAGGGTTTACCAAGATGCATTGTTCTGGCTTTTAGGGCGCGTCTAAAGTTTGCCTCTAAAATATCATCATGTTGCTCTTGCTCATTCTCTAAGCTTTCCTCTCTAGAAACCACTTTGGGTTTATAAATTTTATCATAGAGTTTAGTCGGTACAATGCAGACGATTACATCAACGACGCGGTTTTGAGCTAAAAATTTAGCTTGGCGATAGTACAGAGCAACGGCTGCATCAACTCGTTCATTCCAATCCTCAATCCGAATGACTTCATTGATATCCGAATAATTTAATGTTCGAGTAATCTGCTCGTCAATAACAAGGCTAGATTTAAATCCAAAGTCGGGTTTAAAGCCACAAAACGGAGCAAACAAATTAGGTTGGCGACTATCCGGTTTAGACTGCTGTTGCTGCACACCAACAGTATCAAAAATCTTGAGAGCATTCAAGAAGACACCCAACGCCTCACGGTTATCACTCAAACGCCCGTAACTCGACAACTTAGTGATAATTTCACTAATAGCCGTAAACGGAGAACCCGAAAGATCCAGCCTTGGCAGCAATGGCGTCAAACCCGCCTCTATCAAGAATTGCTGACGCGATCGCTCGTTACTGAGTTCGGGAATATCTTTGAGTAGTGCAATTAATTGTTGGCGGTCTTCATTTTTTAGGTTAATCATTTAGATCTGGGCTATAGTAGAGATTATTCGGCGATTATTTCAATCATATTAACGGAGATATTGTACTTTTGACAGTAAGTACCATCACCCGATAAGGAGTTCAAAGCCCTGTCACCAAGCTACTGTCCCTTACAAGGAACTAAAACTATTATCCACTGGTCTTTAGAGACTTACCACCAGATAGTGATAATTTTCAGGCAGGTTAGTATCTTGCCTAGACTTGCAGGTACTCTAATCAATGCTGGTGTCTATGTACAAGTAGATCGAGTTTATACAATTGCGCGATCGCTCTGTTTATCTGAAGCAAAAGCGACTACCAGCGCATCGGATTGGATACCCATAAGTCCGATCGCCCAACGCTGAAACCTTGACCCGTCAATCTTTTCCCTTGGAACCCTTTGCCCTCTGCCTTTTGCTATATCAATGTTTCAACCCCTTTGTTAATTTTATAGAACAAATTTAAAACACAGTACAGCCCTAAAAAACGGTGCGTTACGTTTCACTAACGCACCCTACAATTTATTTCATTTATAGACACAGGAGTTGAGTAAAGGGGTTCCCTTGCCAATTGAGGGGAATAGAGTTTAAGCTGAATGGCGCGTTCAAGAACTCCTTTTAGATCAGTGCTATTTTATGACGTTTCTGTAACTTCTTTCTCTTCTTTCTCCAGTCGTCGCTGACTCCTGTGGGGTCTAATCACCAAACAGACGCCAACTGTCCAAGCAATGGATGCCATCCAACCTGCAATAATATCACTAGGGTAGTGAACCCCTAAATACAGCCGCGTCCAGCTAATCGCGATCGCAAACACGATACCCCCAACCACAGTCAGCCAGCGCCAACGGGTATTCCAGGTCAAAATAATTAATACAATCGCAAACGTCACGCTTCCCATCGCATGTCCACTAGGAAACGCATAATCAGATTCTGGCGCAGGGGATTCCCACAAACTCGGACGTACTCTCTGGAGAGTTGACTTAGCGGTACGAACAATAATAACACTGCCTAAATAGGTTATCAGCGCATAGGTGAGGAATCGCCACTGGCGTCGGAATGCCAAGATCAGTACTATCGCTACAGCTAAGGGAAACACCCCCCAATAGGCACCCAACTTTGTCAGGTTTATCGCCAACGCATCGAGTTGAGGGGAAGCTGTTGAGTGAATCGCTAATAAAATTGGCACATCCCAGGGAAAACCCCCTTCCTTTTCCCAAATTTCCTCGGCTAATTCTCCGAAGATTTGCACGGGGACATAGACGCCTAGAAATAATATGACCAGAGAACGCCAATTGCTGATTAATAATTTGACCAGAAATTTCCAGAAGGATTGAATACGCTTTGAGAGTTCATCAGTAGACATTAAACAGAACGAAATGTGACGGTGTACAACTTTAGAAAAAGGGCGACTTCCTCAAAAGTCTGATTATTCCACAGCCGAGGACAAAGGACATCAAGAAAATATTTATCTCTCATCCCTATACATACATTTAAAACTAGGTCAGGGCGGGTTTTGATTCAATGTTATCATCAATGGTGAGACGAAAGTCCCTAAACCCGCCCCTACAATTGGGCGGGTTTAGTCACATCTGGGTCTAAAATAAACGATAGTTGTAAAACCCGCCCCTACAAATTCTTTATGCGCTTTTTCCGCAGCCAAGGGTCACAACTTTTTCACAGATACATTTTCCGAAATCCACTGTAAATAAGCCTCAGATCCAGCAATAATCGGCAAGCCAATAATTTCGGGAACGTCGTAACTATGCAACTCCTGAATTTTGGCAGCTAACTGGTCAAATTGAGATAAATCTGTTTTAATCACCAATTGCCACTCTTGGTCACGATTCACCTTCCCATCCCAGGTATAAATCGATCGCACTGGCGTGATACTGACACAAGCTGCCATTCGCGCTTCCACCAAGGATGAAGCGATCGCGTCGGCTTCTTCGGGGGATGTTGCCGTTACCAGGACTACACCATGGCTAGAGGTTGACGGTTTCTCCATACAATCATTCCTGCGTTCCTACGCCTGGTTAATTGTATCAACTTACCGGGAAAAAACATATTGACACACACTACCGTGCGATCGCGGAGTATCTATTAGGACTTACGCATACCCTCTATCTGTAGGGTGCGTTAGCGCAGCGTAACGCACCATTGGCATTATATATGCTGGCTATCTCGGCTGTAGAAACAGGTATCCCTCATCCTCAATTCTCTCTCACCAAAGGAATCCTCAACAGGATGATGCTGTTGACAAAGCCATGCAACCTCAGAAAACGCCTATCGAGTTACCGCTACGGTTTGGATGGCGCGAGAACGGATGCAATCGCCACAGAAGAGTTGACAGGTAGACAATTTTCGCTAATTGTAGTATTGTATAATACAAGCTTACATAGTCTTCACCCCTGAGTGTGAATCCATTACTCCGATTCAGACTTAAGGCAACGTTATCCACCCCTTGTTTAGGGTTAGCAAAACCATTCTTAAAAGCGATTAATTCAATCAACCATGAACTCTTCTCGCCTGGTTAAAATTAGTAAATATCTCAGCAAACATCTGCGGCATCAACCCGAACGCATTGGACTCACCTTAGAACATGTATCTTATACACATCTCCGAGCCCACGAGACCGAACAAGATCACGTATGACGTCAACTGCAG
>CAZNNK010000774.1:0-3746 GCA_964574085.1 uncultured Coleofasciculus sp. | reverse complement strand
GTCCGCGTAGGCGGACTTTGTTTGTGTAGCAGCGATTTTAATCGCCGTGGTAAAAGGGGGTGACAAACATCTATGCGGGTAATGTCCAAATTAAATAGGATGCCCATATCGCCGCCACCACAGCCAGAATCACTAACCATAACGGATAATGAGCGCGACTGACTTTCCCCTCTGGCGCACTCAATGTCTCCACATCAATCCACGGCGTCACCCCCCGTCGAAACCAACCCATTACCGTCACCGATTCACCCACTAAATCACTGGGGCGAGTTCCCAGGGGGAGTAAGTTACCTAGAGGACCTAAAATTGAAAAGTAATGCAGTTTCACTAACCCACTATCGGTTTCAATAATTAAATCCACGCCTAACCAATTCTGCAATCCGCGTCTCCCTAAAAGTTTACCTGTAAATTCCACAGGTTGATGGGTAGAGGGTAACGCATTCGGATCAGCTAGCATTTGTTCCAAGCTGGGTTGGTGACGAATCGCCGCAGGTTTGATATCGGGAAAGTAACGATTAATCCAGAGAATAATACTTAAACTAAAGGCTATTAGGATACAAGCATCCAGAAATGATCCGGCGTTGTGTAACCAGATTAGCCGCCAGAATCCAGTTATCCACCAGCGAGATAGCCAATCACTGAGAATACCGAGTAACCAGAACCCAATTCGCAGTACAACACCGACAACGAATCCGGTTAATAGAACACTTTGAAATAAGGGAAAGGCTTCATAACTGGCGATAAGTTTCAACCATCGTGTTTTATTATCCCGTATTGGCGGTGGTGGTATGGGTAAATCTAATTCTGTACCCAGTTTCCAATGAAGAGCATAACGAGCGCACAAATGCAAGCGATCGCCTAAAAGAGGATGCGCGGCTGTAATAATTAACCAGTGGCGGTAAGGGTTGGTACATTCCCACTGTAAAACCCGTTCAAAGGGAACATGGGGCGAACAACTGCTTAAGAGTAATCCTTGGCGGTATCCTACGGGTAAGACTAAATCAAAGCTTTCCCATAAGGGGCGGGTTTGTTCGGCTTGGTGGATTGCATGACTCATTCCTAAGCCAATTTTCAATAGCGCCCGGGTTAAGCCATTGGGATTTCCAGTGGTTTCTATCGCCACGCGATCGCTATAGTAAATTCTGATCCGGGAAAACCAGAGCAGGGGAAGGCGCAGTAGCCAGTAGGTGGCGTAACTTAAGCTGGAAATAATACTGCTAATTCCTAAACACAAAGGCGGTAACACTCGTTGGGTGGCGGGGTACTTGCGCCGAATCCATTCCGCTAACTGTTCTCCCCCTTGAGCAACATATAAATAAAGGAGATAGGGAAACTGGAGAATTAAGGTTCCCAGAGAACTTAAGATAAAGTCCCAGTGAACAATATGCCCTAACTGAGCCGCATAAATCGTGGCGACTTCATCTTCCGCCAGTTGTGATAAAAGTCCTTCACTGACGACAATTCGGGCGGTGCGCGGTAAATTCCCATAAGCTATCGCTAACGGCGCTTCTGTGGGTAAAATACCCAACGTCGGTAACGGTAAACGGCGTTGACGACAAAACCGTTGGATCACCTTAGCCGATTCTGAGGATCGCGCCGAGAGTTGGCTGACGGAGAGGGGTTCTAATCCATACACCTGTCTTAATAGCCAATCCATTAACCAGGGAGAGACGATTAGCGTCACAATCGCCAAGACAGCTAAAGCCTGAGTGGGATCACGGTAGAACCATTGAATGGGTGATAATAGCGGCAATTGCACCAAAATAGTATTAGTGGTTGCCATTAAAAACTTTAGCCAGAAACGCAGCACCCAAGCGAACGCGATCGCACTTCCAATCCCTATTAGCCCCAATCGCCTTAATTTCGGGCGTTTGAAGGGACGCCAGTTTTCTGCACGCCCTAAGTTGCGAAACCGAGGGCTGGGGGAAAAGACAGAGGGCGCGGAAGGGGGTGTGAACGCAACCGGGAGTTGGGATGAGGGTTGAGAGGGAGGAGGTTGGTTTCCCGGAGACTGTTGTTGCGATTTACCTCCTGTAAACAGGCGTTTAGCCGAATCGGTTAACCGCTGTTTAATCGTTCCCGGTTTAGTTGGGGAGGAAGGCGAGTTGAGAGGAACAAATCCGGTGGGATTCGCTGAAGTGTCTGCTTCTGGCGTAAACCCCGTCTGATTCGCTGGCGGGGGGGATTCCGCCATGAGTTCCGGTAGGGTATTTGTTGCCCATTGTTGCACCTTGGGATTGGGATCTTGGGTAAGGGTTTGGCAAAGCGCGATCGCATTTTGGATATCACCTCGGCGGCGATAAGCCTTGACGAGGGCGACACTGGCGCGGGAGATAATGGCTTCATCTAACTCAAATTCGCAGACACCTTCCAGGTGTGCGATCGCCAGATCGTAATTGCCCTGTTTAAGAGCCGCTAAACCAGCATCAAGGGAGGGATTGGGAACAGATGCCATAATCGTTACACTAACCCTGCTCTTTTACAATAATCTGTCATGCCGAGAATGTTTCATCCGACGGATAAATTGCGGGGGCTTTTGCGATCGCGTCTTTGTAAACTTTTGTATAGGGGTGGATTTCACGCTTATGGAATTCCACTGAAAACGTTTCGATCTACTGACTGTTCCCTGTTGGAGCAAAACGGATAAAAAGGCGCCGCTTGACCATCAAGGTTCCCCAATTTCATCAGAGTGTCAGTATTTTGGAGCTACTTTATATAAATTTTACCTTAACTTTACATTAAAGTCGAAAAACTTCATCACCACTTCACAATTTAATCTTTCGCCAGAGAAAAAATCCGGATATACTCAAAACGGTTGAAACAATCAGCCGAGTTTTGTCGGCGCTAATGGGTTTCATATCATGACTATAGTGCATGATATTTTCGTCGCCCAAAATCGAGGCAGTTTCAACGGTGAACTCACCCTAAACGAACGTTTTTAGATTTCACCTTCAGGGTTGGTGCTTGTCAGGTTTAACCGAGGAACTTATGTTTTCAAGTCCTGGGTAATTTTGCTGCGGCTAAAAATATCGGGTAAGTCCAGCTACTGCCAAATTTGTCCTTATTGAGGATAACTTACAAAGGTTCAAACGTGCCAAAGCAAAAGAGAGTTTGAGGTTAACGGAGAATGAAAATGATCAATGTTGCGCCTAAGGCATTCTGGGGACTCGCTACACTGTCAGCCATTACTACTGCGTGGAGCGTGGCAATCCCTTCAGCAACGGCTATCACCATTAGCGGTACTAGCGTTCAAGATATTAGCACTAATGATATGGGTGAATCCGCCACCGTTTTTTTTGGTGGTAATATAGAGGGAAAGGATACAAAGGGATTGTTGTCCAAAGCTCTCTCTCAAGTATCCGACTGGGAAACAGTAACTCAGCTCATCAACAATATCGAACAGCAGATAACGGAAGTCACATTGGATGTGCAGCTCAATAATACATCTTATTTGAGCAATTTGCTGAGCCGGAAATCTGAGTTTCAATTTGATGGCATTGAAAAATTGATAGGCGCAAACACTAAGGCAATTAACGATGAATCAAAACTCCGAATTCATCCGGAAACTGGACTCGTTCAGTGGGCTAATTTAGATAAAAAAATGTGGGGGTTCCAAGAGGATACTGTTGCCGTATACTTGAGCGCTAAAAAAAATAACTACCTAGGCGGCAAACGGGGTAGAGTAACCACGGTAAAAACAGGCATTTTTTCGACAGATTTTAGTTTAAAATCCCCTACTCAAACGA
>CAZNNK010000773.1:0-3747 GCA_964574085.1 uncultured Coleofasciculus sp. | reverse complement strand
CTAGGGCTTGGTATATCAAATACTGATAACAGTGTCCATAAGCAGTAAGTTCAAGTCTCTGTGAAGGCATGATCTCGAAAGACTGAAGAAGTGTCAAAATGTGGAATGGTTTTGCTGGAACTATATTCTTGCGTACAAGTGAGTCCACATGGAGCCGCAGTTCATCTTTCTTTGCCCAAACCTGCTGGTCGTCTACTTCTTCAGTTGACTCTAGTTCGACCCATTTATTAATTAGTTCACTACGACGGACATTACCGAAAGGGCGAATTTCAAATTTCTTATAGTCATCAAGCTCAGGAAAATCAGGTGCGATAAATATAAAGGAATATTCTGCAATAATAATAGTGCGAGAAAAAATTGAATTTAGCTTTGCTAGGAGTTTACTTGTTGCCTTTTGATTAACTTTATTTTTTGAAAAGTTGTCAATTATACAAGATAAGTTATCTTGTTGCAATAATTCTTTTGCAGTGACAAAAGAATATATTTGTTTCACTAGCTTTGCAATTTGTTCATCAATCCTAGAGGTTTTTATGTTTGCTCCTTCAATAAGTAGAGGTGTGTATTTAGAAGAAATCGCATCTATAAATAATCTTTTTGCCAGGGAAGTTTTTCCTGACTGTTCATCTCCTAAAATGAGAATTCGATTTCCCTGTTCCCATATTTTTTTACCTGAAATATTCAATGATGGTTCTTCTAATGATTCCTTTATGCTCCTTAGGTCAGGATAGACAAATAAATCATTCAGAGAAATATGTTCATGATTGCGACGTACAAATTTTATTTCAGTATTTTCAAGAAACTCTTTGAAATCATTTGATAATTGAGTCTTTAAACTAGAAGGTGTGCTTGAATTACTGATTTGACAATTATTATGATTTGCCAGTATTTCAAAGGCAAACGCACTGGCATGATGAGAAGCCTTTTCCTGTCGAACTTGTTCAGGCTCTAGGTCATCGTCGTTTTTGCCTTCAATCAGATCGGAGATGCCTCGAATCACGATCGCCTTGATATTGGGGTAGGCAAAGGCTGCACTCAAGAAGCCAAATCCTTCCATCTCGACAGCGATCGCATCGTTATAACTCGCCCTCAGAAGCTGAAAAATATCCGACTGTCTAGAGGCAATCACCTTTTCACCAGCAGCAATGGGAGCCACGCGAACGCGGGGCTGTGGAACGGGACTGTTGGTTAACCGATGTAACCACTCCCCTTTTCTCGCCTCCGCTCTAGCTCTCTGCACCAGCGCATGGGCAGACTTTCCCGCTTTCGGGCGAGTGAAAAACTGCTCTCCTACTTTTCCTGACTCATAGCCGTAAACATCCGTCGCTACTACCACATCGCCAATTTCAACGTCTTTGATCCCTCCAGCGATACCTACAAAGAAAAGGATATCGGGCTGGAAGTGGTTGATCGCCCGCTCCGCTTCCACTCCTGCACCCGCATTGCCAGCCCCAACCTCAACAATTCCCACTTCCCATTCGTGTCCGTTGGCGATGAATGTTCCCCGCTCATAAATTGTTCCTTGGGGATGCATTTCCTCCTGAAGATCGGTCAGATGAGTACGGACAGCCAGATATTCAACAGTAAGAGCAGTCAAGACAACAGCACAGGGCATGAGCTTATCCTTCGAGTAACCTGAATATTCACTATTTTGGCTATTTAATCCAAGTTTGCCCAGAGTCAGCGAGAATTTCTTTGGCTGGCAGAGAAAGGGTTTCTCATCCGTCACAATAGATGCAGGGTTTTAGGAACTGGGGAGTCAGCCATGAGCGATAAAGACCAAATTCTGGAAATTTTCTTTAAGGAATATGACAAGCTGAAGTCAGAGCAGGCTCAACGGATTGGCTTTCGGGATAACTTGTTATATGTGACGCTGGGTGTGTTTGGGGGAGTTGTCTCCTTTGCCGTTTCTAACCCGTCCAACTATTACGCTCTGCTGGTGATTCCCTGGGTATGCCTGATTCTGGGCTGGACGTATGTGGTTAATGATGAGAAGATTTCAGCGATCGGCAGATACATTCGCTACAAGTTGGTCAATAAGGTTAAGGAACACACGGGCTATGGGGATCTAGAAACCCTCTTTGGTTGGGAGATTGCCCATCGTAGTGATAAGCATCGCAAACGCCGCAAGATTCAGCAATTAATTGTAGATGAGATTACGTTTGTCTTCTCCGGCATAATTGCTCTAAGCGCATTCTGGTTTCTGGTTGCCAAACCTCCTTTAGGTGTGACAATTTTGTCCTGGGTAGAACTTCTACTTTTAATTGTGTTGGGAGTCGAGATGTTGATTTATGCTGACTTGGCAGAGGGGCGTTAACCTTTAATCTGGGTGTACCATACAGCAACAAAGGAAGTTAGGCGATGGCGAAAATGAAACGTGATGCAGAGCGAGAAGAGCGGATCACCATGGAAATTGTGGTGGATGCATACAGCCCAGAAGAGCAAGCAATGGGCTGGTACTACTATTTACAGGACACAATGCAGTTTCCCTTCACAGCCGTCTGCATCAGTAAGCGACGCATTTCCCCTGTGAAAGAAGAAGCAACCGTAGAAGTGGTGGGAATGACACCAGAGGAGGAGTGTGAACAGGAAATGTTTGTGGAGATTGCCTGGGATGATGATACGCTGGCGGTTCCGTTGATTCAGCTAGAGGCTCCAGAAGCAGATGCACAAACCCAACAGGCGATCGCAGATTGGCATTACTGGGTGAATCAAGGCTATGAGTTTGGGTAAATTAAATTGATAAAGATACTCCAATAAGCAAGGCAAAAAATCTCAAGACGGCTAGCCGTGCAGACGCGATGCCCTAGAGCGCGATCGCACTCACAGATGGCTCATCCTACCCCTACTGCTACAATCAAAGCAACCTTAAACAATACATTACCGCCAATGCAAATTATCCTAGAAGTCCCCGATCGCCTGGGTGAAAAACTGCAACAATTGGGCGATCGCCTCCCAGAAGCCCTTGATCGCGCCATTGAGGAACTTACCCCCCCAGAAACCATCTGCTACCAAGACGAACTCCAGATCGTCGAACTGCTTGCTAGTCAACCCAGTCCAGAAGTTATCCTTGCCATCCGCCCCACGCCTGCTTTACAAACCCGCATGAGCGAACTGCTCGATCGCAATAAATCGGGTACACTCTCGCGATCGGAAGAAGCCGAACTTGATCGATACTTGCTTCTAGAACATTGGGTGCGTTTAGCAAAAGCTCATGCTTACAAACACTTACAAACAGCAGCATGAGTTATGTATCAGCAACTCTGCGTCGGCTAGTGACTCAACGCGCCGGAGAGCAATGCGAGTATTGCCGATTTCCCCAAACAGCTTCACTTTTCGCCTTTGAAATGGAACATATCATTGCCGAAAAACATGATGGCATCACTGAAGTTGAAAACCTAGCCTTATCTTGTCCTTACTGCAACCGCTTCAAAGGAACTGACCTCGGTTCACTCGACCCTGAGACACAACAGCTAACCCCCTTTTTTAATCCCCGTCTTCAGAAATGGTCAGACCACTTCCAGCTAGATGGAGGAACGATCATTCCACTAACTGCCCAAGGGCGCGTAACCGCTAAAATTCTACAATTTAACCTTCCAGAACGTATCCTCGAACGCGAGCAACTCATTATGAACGGAGAATATCCACCACCTCATCCACAAACAACATAATGGCTCTTTTCCCTGGCAGTAGAGGCAGATGCACAAACCCAACAGGCGATCGCAGATTGGCATTACTGGGTGAATCAAG
>CAZNNK010000772.1:0-3748 GCA_964574085.1 uncultured Coleofasciculus sp. | reverse complement strand
CCCCAAGGGGTAACAGAAATGCCTTTCATTGTGATTTGCGATTTCAAAGATTGTATTTTGTATGAATCCCTTGTGGCAGCAGATTAGCAACTGTAAGGGGGGTTTACCCTAACCCTTTGTTGCCCCCCAGATGCTCATAAACCCGCCCCGACTCAATGCGATAATTCTTTTTTCTTTTACAAATGACAAATGGCGAAGGACAAATGAAAAATTAGTCAAGTGACGTACCTGTCAGGCGCAAAAATACATCGTCTAAATTGGTATGGCGACGGGTTAAGCTAACAGGATGCGTATCACTCAGATAGTCCCAAAGAGGGTGGGGATTGTCGGCTGGTAAGCCAATCAGGTAACCATTGCCAAAAGAGCGATACCATGTTTGATACTGATGGGCGAGTTGTTGGAGGATTTCTGCGGAAATACCCTCAATTTCTATCACCTCTGTGCCAACAGTACGCTCAATCAGTTCCTCAGGTGTGCCTTGATCAATCATTTTACCCTGTTGGAGTAAAATAAGGCGATCGCACAATCGTTGGGCTTCATCCATATAGTGGGTTGTCAACAACACCCCACAGCCTTTTTGCTTAAGCTGACTGACCAACTTCCAAAAATCTTGCCGCGCATGGGGATCAAGCCCAGTTGTTGGTTCATCCAGAAACACGACTTGCGGCTGATTGATCAACGCCCGTGCTAACACCAGACGCCGCTTCATACCGCCAGAGAGTTGATCCACCCGATGTTTAGCATAGTCTTGCAACCCCACTTGTGCCAGTAACTCCCCTGCCCGAAAACGGGCAGTTTTGCCGACAATCCGGTAGTGATGGGCAAAGAAAATCAAATTATCGAAAACACTAAAATCGGGGTCAAGATTATCGTCTTGAGTCACAATTCCCATCGAGGAACGCGCCAAACGTCCTTGAGATTGGATTTGATGCTGTCCAAGTTGAACAAAACCCCGACTGGGAATCACTGCACCATAAAGCATTCCTACTGTAGTAGTTTTCCCTGCACCATTAGGACCAAGCAGACCCAAAATTTCTCCAGAATTCAGCGTAAAATTAACACCTTGCACAACATGGTTTGCACCATAAGATTTCCACAAGTCATAAGCCGTGAGTACCACGGATTGGGTTTGAGGTTGAGCCGTTGTTAGAGTCATGAGTAATGGTGATTACACCGCCGATTGTTTACGTTGTCGCCCCTGAAAATAGAGTCAGGTCGAACAGTCCCAAGGTAAGCTTCATGAATATGTAGTATATTGTATTATGTGCTTAAGTCAAGCTATCACAGGCGGTGAAGACTGCACCTCACCCAATCAGGTTATTGGTCTTATGTCTTATGTCTTATGTCTTATGTCTTATGTCTTATGTCTTATGTCTTATGTCATCCGTTATTTAATTTGAATGTATGTTATAGTTAATGCCTGTTGTATTAGATGCCAATTTTTTAGTCGCTCTGATATACCCGGAAACTGTAGGGGCGCACAGACGTGCGCCCAATTTAATCGGTCACGCCACTACAATTAATCATCTCTTACAGGCAAAGGAGTCTCCAGAATTTCCATCAACAACTCCAGCCGCGAAGGGCGAGACAAAAGCGGAATCAGGTTTGGCAATGAGTAGTAATCACCCGCAAAGGTAAACGTATCCACCTGCACTTGCCGTTCCCGCAACTTTTGTTCAATCCAGTCGTAGGAACTCTCTACCTTGACGATGATCACATTTGGCAGCACATTCAACTCCTGACAATAGGCATCAAAAGCGTTGCCAAAATAGGGCGCTGTGTTTTCCCCTTGATCTGTCACCAAGATAATTTGCTCCACCAACTGCTTACGCCGACGCATCGCCTCAACGCTACAGCCGATACTGGTTCCACCCCCAGCCCGGATGTGCTCAAATGCACGCTCCCAGTGACTGTAGAGATGCTCCTGCGGCAGATTATTCGCCAAGATATCGCCCAATCGGGTATCACGACTCAGGTTGGCTTGAACGGGGTAGGGCATTGTGTCAAAGGCATAGACAAACAACTCCGCTTCCGTAATCCCGGAAATCAACGCCGCGAGGCGCTTACCTACCTCCAAGGCTTGATACATGGAGCCTGACTTATCCACCAACAGCGCCGTGGGTTTGGCGATTTTGCCGCGCTTTTTCACCTGCTCATCCATGACGCGCTCTAATTGAGCGGTAGTGGCGAGATCTAACCCTGCCGCCTCGGCTGCAACTCGTCCCTTGAGGGCGGATACACGGCTATCCGATTGAGCCGCCGTCAACTTTTCATCAATCAACGCCTTCACCTGGGGGTGTTCCATGGCTCCCCGCGCCTTGAGAGACTTGAGGTTATTAATCACCTCTTGAGGGGTCATGGAATTAATCAGGGCGACTAATACCGTGGGCGTGATTTGCTTGACTGCGCCAATGGCAATAGTATAAGGAATCTTATGCGCCACAATCTGCCGTGCTTGTTCCGTGGGAGTCTCTGCTTTTGCCAACTGCTTGAGCGCAAACGCTAAACTATCCTCCGGAGGCGCATCCTTAAACAGGATGGCATTCGCCCGCTCACTCGGCTTAATGTGCAAGGTAGCGTAGAGGTGCTTCATGGACTTACGTCCCCGCAACGCCGCACGGTCAAAGAATTGGGGCTGTTTTTCCCGCTTTTGCAAGTAGCGCTGTACTGCGGTTCGGGCGGAACGAGGAACCTTCTGTTGATGCTGCTTCATGAAGTCCACAATTCGCGCCACTTGGTAAGGGGGAAACGTTTGCAGCAACATGAATCCGGCTTCCCGGTGTTCTGTTAACTGACTGGTCAACAGATTCCCGATAAACACTTCTTTGTGGTCACGAACATCCCCTTCTTTCTGATACCATACACCGAGGTGTCCGTAGAAAATGGGGTCAAGTTCCACCATCATTTTATGCAAGTCTGCCACCTTATTTAACTCTCGGTGAGGGGTGGTTAACAGACTATTGAGCATTTCCAAACGCAAGTCGCGTTCTGCGGTATTCATGACAACCTCCTTTAAGAAAAGAATGGAGGCAAATGTCGCACGCTTTGACTAAAAATAGTGCCGCACAAGTTCAGAAAGCTGTTGGGTTTACCGTGACAGGGTAAGGATGTAAGCTTTCCCAATTAGGGCGCGGCGACAACTGCCATTTGTTTTTGCAAAGATGGGGTTGAGGAAAGGGCGACCCGAGCCTATTAAGCGGACAACGGTGTTACGTTGTGCAAGCGGGTCGCTCCTACATCCGAACCAAAGGTGACATTCTAAAATACTTGAATCAGAGCTTCGATCTCTGGAAATGTCCAAGATTTATTAATGCGATCGCGCATACTCAAAATCTCCTACTGAACCGAAACCCCAGCCCCAGCAAGTTCTAACTGTTGCTTGATTTCTTCAGCCACTTCTGGCGTAACAGCTTCCTTCACCACTTGGGGTACTGACTCAACAAAATCCTTGGCTTCCTTTAACCCTAATCCCATTAGCGTCCGTACCACTTTGAGAATGGCGATTTTTTTCTCTGCGGGAACATGATCTAAAATTACATTAACTTCAGTCGGTACGGGTGGTAGTGGTGAAGGATCATCAATTAGGTGGGTTATGCTGTTATAAAATAGGGGTTTTGGAGAAGCATCGACACCAAATGTGACTTCAATTTGCTTGACCAATTCAGAGGTTTCCAGGAGAGTTAACGATTTAAGTTGTTCTAGAATTTCAAACGTTTTGACTGACATCGACGTTTCCCCCGTAATATTA
>CAZNNK010000771.1:0-3750 GCA_964574085.1 uncultured Coleofasciculus sp. | reverse complement strand
TCCGTTGAGAGGATTGAGGAACAGGCGGCGGGGAAGCAGCGCCTAAAGCCACCGTCGCCTGCGTGGGTTGAGTCAAGTCATGCAACGCCTGCAGAGCCGCCTCCGCCGAGGGATAGCGTTCGCGAAAATCATAGCGGATCATCTTATCCAGGACTTTCGCCAACTCTGGACGAACCGACGTGCGATCGCGCCAGCAAAGTTCTCCACTGTCGGGATCAGTTGGCAGTTCCTGAGGCGCTACCCCGGTTAACGCCTGAATCCCCACGATCCCCACCGCATAAATATCACTACTCAAACGGGGATTCCCATTCGCTTGTTCACTGGGTCGATATCCCGGCGTACCAATCGCCACGGTAAAGCTAGAGGATTGTCCCTGCACCACCTGAGTGCTAACTTGTTTCACTGCGCCAAAATCAATCAGAACTAACTGACCATCCGATTGACGCCGGATCAGGTTGTGGGGATTAATATCGCGGTGAATCACATGATGCTGATGGACAAACGCTAATATAGTCAGGATTTCCTGCAACAGATCAATCACCTGCTGGTCTGACCACGGGGTTCCCGGTGTAAATTCCTGACTCAGATTATCCCCTTCAATCAGTTCCTGCACCAAGTAGAACTCTTGATTCTCTTCAAAAAAGGCAAATAGCTGGGGAATTTGCGGATGATGACCCAACTGATGCAGGATTTTGGCTTCCGTTTCAAACAAACGCCGCGCCGTCTGCAAGGTAAACGGGTCAGTTCCCTGGGGTTTAAGTTGCTTGACCACACAGTCGCGATCATTGGGCAAATGTCGGTCTTGGGCGATGAATGTTGCACCAAACCCCCCTTGTCCCAGTTGTCGCACGATATTATAGCGTCCACCAATTGTTTGTCCGAGTGCCAAGTTCATCTGGTTTTACCAAGGAAATCCCAGCATTGCCATGCAGTAATGATATGATTGATTTTGACACAAAATTCCCCGAATCCCTTCCCCAGCTCCCTCTCCTTCGGATACGGCTGGCTTTCTCAGGGGTCACATTCCTCTCCCAACAAACAGATAAGTACCTGGACAGTCTCAGCTAAAACAAAAAATAACGCTGTGCCATCGGTAAAACCTGGGCGGGTTCGCAAATTAACAATTCTCCATCTGCCCTCACTTGATAGGTTTCTGGGTCAACGTCCATCTCCGGTAAGGCATCATTTAATTTCATATCTCGCTTACTTACTTGCCGGGTATTGGACACCGCCACCGTCGGTTTGTGTAATTTCAATTGTGTGGCAATATCTCGGTCTAATGCCGCCTGCGAGACAAAGGTTAACGACGTAGCCGCGATCGCACCGCCAAAACTGCCAAACATCGGACGGCTGTGAATCGGTTGGGGTGTGGGTATACTGGCATTGGCATCCCCCATTTGCGACCAGGCGATCGCACCGCCTTTGATGACTATCTCTGGTTTGACGCCAAAAAAGGCGGGTTTCCACAGACATAAATCTGCCAGCTTTCCTTTCTCCACTGAACCTACATAGTCTGCAATGCCATGGGTAATCGCCGGGTTAATCGTGTACTTTGCCACGTACCGTTTTGCCCGAAAATTATCATGTTCCACTGCTTCCCCAGAGGGGGGAGATAAAACACCCCGTTGCACTTTCATCTTGTGCGCGGTTTGCCAGGTGCGAAGAATTACTTCCCCGACTCGCCCCATCGCCTGGGAATCGGAGGCGATCATACTAAATGCACCTAAATCATGCAAAATATCCTCAGCCGCGATCGTTTCCCGGCGAATCCGGGACTCGGCAAAGGCGACATCTTCTGGAATCCCCCGATCTAAGTGATGGCATACCATCAACATATCCAGATGTTCTTCCAGGGTATTCATCGTGTAGGGGCGAGTGGGATTCGTGGAAGAGGGCAAAACATTAGCTTGACCGCAAACTTTGATAATATCAGGGGCATGACCCCCCCCTGCGCCTTCGGTATGATAGGTATGGATGGCGCGGTTTTTGAAGGCGGCGATCGTGTTTTCCACAAATCCGGCTTCGTTGAGGGTGTCGGTATGGATGGCGACTTGAATATCATAGTCATCGGCGACACTCAGACAGGTGTCTATTGTGGCTGGCGTGGTTCCCCAATCTTCGTGTAACTTTAACCCCATTGCCCCCGCTAATACTTGTTCTACAAGTCCTTGGGGTTGACTACTATTGCCTTTACCCAGAAATCCCAAGTTTACCGGAAACGCATCAGCGGCTTGTAGCATGCGGTAAATAGTCCACGGACCCGGTGTGCAAGTCGTGGCGTTGGTGCCGGTAGCCGGTCCCGTACCGCCGCCTAACATGGTGGTAATCCCGGATGCGATCGCCACTTCAATTTGTTGGGGACAGATAAAGTGAATATGGGCATCAATCCCCCCAGCAGTGAGAATCATGCCTTCCCCCGCCACGGCTTCCGTCCCCGGACCGATAATGATATCGACGTTATCTTGAATATGGGGATTTCCAGCTTTGCCAATCTGGAAAATTCTGCCGTCTTTAATCCCAATATCGGCTTTGACAATTCCCCACCAATCCAAAATCAGGGCATTGGTAATCACCAGATCCACCGCCCCATCGGCATTAGATATCGGAGATTGTCCCATCCCATCGCGAATCACTTTCCCGCCACCAAACTTGACTTCATCCCCATAGGTGGTGAAATCCCGTTCCACTTCAATGAATAACTCAGTATCAGCCAGACGGATGCGATCGCCTACAGTCGGACCATAGGTTTCAGCGTAAGCGCGGCGATCCATTCGGTAACTCATCGCGATTTCTGTGGCAGATGCTAGGGGGCGGGTTAATTATACGGCATCTCTGCGCGATCGCATGTCCCCACACCAGCAAAAAAAGAGGAGGACACCGATGTCCTCCCCAGTCTTTCTCTATTGTGGCAACGTGAGTCTCAAACAATGTTAAGTTTTGTTTGAAAACCTGTACCAATGTGCCTTCTTTATGCTATTTCTTAAGCTGATAACCGAGGCTGATCAACGTCAACCTGCAACTGGCGACAGGGAATTTTTTCAATCTTGATCGCTTGACCCAGATACGTTGATAAAACTTCCAGTTGAGCATCCAATGCCGCTTCAAACAACAGGCGATCGCCGGGAAACACAACACGCTCAAAGCTGTAAGCGCCAGGGTTACCAATCCGAATCACTTGCAGGGAGCTAGTTGTGTTGGCATAGCTACAAAGACGTTGAGCAGAAGCACTCGTCGGTTGTGAAGGAATGGCTGATATCATCATGGGTCTTAGGTGTTCTTGAGTAACAAAGCGAAGGTGATTGACTCCCTCTATTTTAATTTTTACAAATGGGAGTTTAAGTTTACTAAAAATAATTGTTAAATTTACACTAAATTTTATATTTGTTGACAAAATTAAATACCAAGGGGATTGACATTTAGCTTATCAATGTATTATAAGCAGGGATGAATAAGTGGCTAACGATTAAACCACTTCCGTTAAATTTTGGCAACAGGACAGCGAGAACGGGAAACAGCCAACACGCTATTTCAACGCATCTTCATCCAGCCAATTTTTTAGTAACATACTTATACAATTTGTCGGGAAAATCAGAGGGGTTGATCTCTGATGACCCTGAGATGAAAACGATTCAGGCTGAAATCATATTATGTCCGGCTGAATACTCACATTTAGGTGGAGACAAGGCGGAGGGCTCCAAGGCTGTCTCTTATACACAACACCGAGCCCACGAGACTAAGGCGAATCTCGGT
>CAZNNK010000770.1:0-3751 GCA_964574085.1 uncultured Coleofasciculus sp. | reverse complement strand
TGTTTCAGACAAGGGTATCGTTTCAGCATGTAGTGGTACTGGTAAACTACCAACCAGTAGCAGCTTCAGGAAAAGACCTACTAATAAAAATGCAAGAAGTTGAGGTGTATGTTTCCAAGCCATGATAAAAAACCCTCGTGAAGAAGAATAAGCTGTAGTGCATCACAGGGATTTTAAGCGGCATCCCATAATAGACAAAGTAAGACTGATATTATACTCAACTAATGACAATTTGTCTATTTATTTGTGAGTATACCAATTCCCTGGTAGAGCAACTGAAAGATTAGAGAGTACCTACCACCGTGGATGTGTCACCCCATTTAACACTTAGTTTTTATTTGGGAGTGTAGGGTCACACCCCTCATAAGTTTTTAATACTAAGTATCGTATCATAACGTGGAATGAGCCGTACCTATTAACATAAATTCTTTATTTTTGTAAATATGAGGTCATCAGCAACAGGGAACAGGATTTGAGTCAAAGCCAATTTCCGACTAAGACAAAAGGCGCCCAGTAAAAGGGATGCTGATAATTCGGTTGACGTAGGAGAGTAAGTTGAGCCTGACGCAGGGCTTGGGCTTTACTGACTTGAGATTGGGTGAGTTGTCGATAAAACTCAACCATCAACTGAGCCGTCGATTCATCATTAACTGACCATAAGGTGGCTAGGGTACTACGAGCGCCCGATCGCACGGCTAATCCAGCCAGTCCCAAAGCCGCTCGCTTATCCCCTGTCGCCGTTTGACAAGCACTGAGAACCAACAGTTCAATCGGGTTTGTATCCTGTCGCTGTCTGACTTGTAGGAGTTGATCTAAATCGTTCACCTGGATACGCCCATTCCAAGTGAGCAGAAATGTGTTCTCGGCTTTGGAACTAAACTGTCCGTGAGTCGCTAGATGAACCACGGGGAATGGAGTCACCTCAATTTGCTCTTGCAGAGTCTCACGGGTAAACTGTTGATTTAAAAACACCTTAGCCGGAAGTTGGGCGGCGATGTTTTCCACTTCCAACTCCACGGCAGGGAGAGCCGGAAAACCGTCCCGTGCCTCGGTGAGTCCAGCGGTTAAGGCTTTCATTTGCTGGGGAAGAAGCGATCGCGGCTCGATCAGTTGTAATCCTGCCGATAGCGCAACATTATAGTTCTCAATCAGATACTGCTGTCCATCATAGAGCGCCGCCATGGGTAAATTTCGCAAAGCACCATCCAGCACAAAGACCAGGGTTTTAATCTCATTCTCCCTTAACTCCGGTTCAATCGGTCGGATCAACCAATCATAAAGTTGCTGAGAAAGGCGTAACCGTTCTTTGTTTGACCAAGCTGGATTTAAGGCTTGAGTTAACTGTTCAATGGTACTATCGATTTGAGTTTGAGCTAACTCCGTTTGAAAATAGCGCAGGGGTTGTCCGGGTAGGGAGACGATAACCGCAAAATGATGCGGCAAAATAATTGGGTAAATGACGGAAGCCTGGGGATCAATCTGGTCAATCGATTGACGTTGAACTTGCCAACAGGCTTCCCGAAAGAAATTCTCCAATTCCGCCAATCGCAGGGATTCAATGGTTTCACGGGCGACTTTGAGCTGCTCTGGTGTGGGCTGATTACTTAACAGCAATTCCACTAAATTGCGATAAATGGGTTCAACGGTTTCTCGAAAGGAAAATTGCACATCAGGATTAATCGCCACCAAATCACGGCGTAAGGATTGCAGGGTATGAACTGCTTCCCGATTAGCCGCGATCGCACCAGTCAGATTCCCTTGATGTTGAAGGATCTGACTCAGTTGCCATTGCCAACGATAGGCAATTTCAGTAGCTTGTATTCCTTGCGCCAAACTTAACGCTTCTTCGGTTAACCGTTGCGCCTCCAGCCACTGCTGTGTCTGCATATAGAGATGTCCCAATTGACCCACAGCGTAAGATTCTGCTCTGTTGTCATTCAGTTGTTGAGCTTGTTGGATCGCTCCAGCTAATAATTGGGCGATCGTTCGTAGTTGCGCTTTAGCGCCGATAAAATTGGGTGAAGATTGAGACACTGGGATGGGTTGAGTTACATGCAACGTCTCTACATGGCGTCCCATTTTGATCAAACTCTCAGCGAAATTCACTTGAGCATAAACCGCCGCCCGACTTAGAGGTAAATTAGATAATTCAGCTTGAATGTGGGGAACTAAAGCGTGGGCGTCTGTCCAATTTTGAGTCTCAATCAACAAACTGAGTTGGTTAAGTTGGGCTTCAACTTGGCTCAGAGGTCTGATTGCTATCGAGGCGGCTTGTTGATAATAAGCGATCGCATCTTCAAATTCCTGTAACGCTCTCGCTGTATTTCCCAGGCTAAATAGCGTCGCACTTTGCTCAGCGACTGCATCGAAGCGCTGAGTGATTGCCAAACTTTGCTGCAAAACCTGTTGGGATTCCTCTAGATTGCCCACCACTTGCAACGCGACGCCCAGACTCCGTAATCCGGCGGCTTTGAGTAAGGAATCGGGTTGAGTTTGGAGTTGGGTTTTCACTCGCTCTAAGGTAATCTGCGATCGCCGATAGAGTCCCAATGCTTGTAGAACTTGGGCTTGGTTAATTTGGCTCCCGACTACCCCCGTTTGATCCCCCGCCTCTTGATACGCCTGTTCTGCCTGTTTCCAAGTGTCTAAAGCCGCTTCCATTTGTCCTTGGGCATAGTAGAGATTAGCGTGAGTATTCAGGAGTTGGGCGAGAAGGCGTTGATGATTGCGGGTGGGTTTGAGGATATGAGCAACTAGATTTAAGCTTTGGGTAATCGCTTGTTCTGCCTCTTGCCACTGTCCCAACTCTTGATAGCCTAAGGAAAGATAACTTAAGCTGAGGGCATGTTGGATGCGATCGCCTTGAGCTTGATACGCTTGCATCGCCTGTTGCCAAACTGTAATGGCGTCCCAAAAGCGTCCAGCCGCGTAGAGGGCTTTACCTTGTTCGAGTTGAGTTAAAGCATTGTCATCCTCCTGAATTGAATTTAAATCCTTCTGTTCCCCGTTTCCTGTTCCCTGTTCCCTGTTCCCCGTTCCCTGTGTCCTACTCAAGAATTGAGTCTGAGTTGATTCCGTAGACGGTATCGGCGGATGCTGCGCTTGAGTAGGACAAACCCAGGTTATCAGGAACAGTGTGAGTAATCCTAACCCGATACAGCGACTGATCACCTTGAGACGTGAGGGGATTAGCGCTCTTTTTTGAGTGCGCGATCGCCTTACAGCCATTTTCAGTCTGATGCGGGGTAAAAAAGTCATGAGGGAAAGTACGAAACAATGACTTATGAATAAGGGCGGATTTAGTATTTAGAGGTTAAACCCGCCCCTACAAACATCTATGCGGGTAATGTCCAAATTAAATAGGATGGGCTGTGGTGCAGCACGGGGCGTCAAAACCTTTGGCAGTACCCAGTATAATGCCTTCTATGGGGTCTGCCATTATTCGCCTGTAGGTAATGTGACTGGGCAGTTTGCTGATAACGTTATGGCATCGTAATTATTCTGGTCTAGTCTGAGCAAGAGTTTTTCATAGCAGATCTCCTCTAGCAGATCTCCGACTTCTCCAAGAAGTCGGGGATCTAATAGGTGTAGGTGGATTTATTGGTGGGAACGGGAGTTGCGATCGCGCGTTTTCAACCTTTTTTTGTCCAGCTTGGGTTTTGAGTATTGTAAAGTTTCAATAACAATATAGTCAGATCTAGTCATGTTTGGTAATATATAAACATGAAACTATCAGACTATGCCAAAAAAG
>CAZNNK010000769.1:0-3753 GCA_964574085.1 uncultured Coleofasciculus sp. | reverse complement strand
CTTCCTTGTCTGACCCCCATTATACCGTCAAGGTAAAAAACCTACCCTTGTGAGGCTCCCCCAGCTCCCCCAGCTTCCCCAGCTTCCCCAGCTTCCACTAAGAACGGAGTAGAGAACGACGAGGTAAGAGTTGTGCCGGCTCTACCTTTGTCACCGCCTCCTCAAGTGGCATTTGGCGAACCCGTTGTCGGAAAACATTGGCTTGATAAACCCGTGAGTTTGTCAAGTCTAATCCTGTGAGCCAACCACTTTTAGGATGATAGGCACCCGTGTCGATATCCAACCATCCTCGCCCTTGAGCAAGTCGTCCGGGTTGCACTCCTGGCAAGGTAAAGGTAATCGTATGACCGACGATAATCAACTTATCGGTAAAATAAGGCGCTTGAATGCTATGAAATTCATCCCTAATCCAACAAAATTGTTCTGCGGTTTGCTTTTCTAGAGGTAGACGGGGATGAACTCCAGCATGGACTAACCACGTATCTCCTAAATCGATATGGGTGGGTAAGGTACGCATCCACTCGATATGGTCTTGGCGGACACCACTCTCACCATAACTATTGATGGTACTGTGACCGCCACTATAGAGCCATGCTTGCAGGGCAGGACCATAGATTTCTCCCTGACCCAGGATTTCTAATAGCATTTGCTCATGATTGCCTAACAAGCAAGGGTAAGGGCTTTGCTTGACAAATTCAACAACTTGAGAGCTTTGGGAACCCCGATCAATTAAGTCTCCCAAAAAATAGACCTGATCCTCTTTACTAGGAGCGATCGCGTCCAATAAGGTCATCAGGGTATCGTAGTGCCCATGCACGTCACCGATAACAATCCGGCGATGAGTCATTGTTTATTGATCCAAATCTGTGTCGTCAAAATAATAAGTAGCACCCGTAAATGTTTGCTTGCACCAGTTTTGTTCCCAAACGCTAGACTATTGTGTGCCGAGGTATGTTCACCAGGGGTGGGCAAGATTCTCAAGGTCAGGATACTCTATTATCTATTAGTTAAAACAAGTGCTAACATCTATCTTCCGGGTTTCAGAGGAAATTCATTGAATTTCACACCTTTTCCGTTCAGCATCCGGCACGCCAGCGATAAATACCAGTCTCTATCCTACTCATCTTTCCCCTATTGTGATTCACAAGACAGTTCGATGTCACCAAAACCTGTGTTAGATTCTCCCTGGGTAATGATTCATACCCTCCAACAACCCACGAGCTGGACTTGGGTTGAACAAGCCTTAGCTCACCTTGATCTCATTCTACTCGACCATGCCCAGTGCGAACGCAAAGCAGCAGGTGTCGCCCTGAATTTGATCTTTCGCTACCCATCGAGTACGCAACTGGTTCGCCAGCTTACCGCGATCGCGCGTGAGGAACTGGATCACTTTGAACAGGTCAATCAATGGCTGGAACGACGGGGTATTGCCTTAGCCTCTCTACCCCCGCCACCGTATGGTGCTAAGCTAACAGCCCAGATTCGTCGTCATGAACCGGAGCGGCTATTGGATTCTTTACTGGTTGCGGCTCTAATTGAGGCTCGCTCTCACGAACGGTTGGGATTACTAGCAACTCATTGCCCTGACCCGGAACTCGCCGCGTTTTATCAAGAGTTGATGACATCTGAAGCCCGACACTACGGGGTGTACTGGGTGCTAGCGGACACCTATTTTGAGCGGGAGGTTGTCAGCCAGAGGTTAGCAGAACTGGCGACTGTAGAAAGTCAGTTACTTAGCACACTTTACCCAGAACCTCGAATTCACAGTTAGGGTCAGGGTTAGGAGATTTAGCTCATTGATTCTGTAAACTATTATGTTTAATTGTGGAGAAATAATAACTTTTTTAAAGTAATTTATTTTAAAGAATTGATAAGTTTAACCCACAAATTGAACTTATTAACTTACATCAGAGTATAGTCAAAGTGATCCGTAAACAGTCACTCATGATTCGCCCATCTGTTGAATCGTGTTAGCACTTAGATGGATACAATCCATAGTGCTATCCAATTGTAGACATCGGCTAGAGTTGCAGACATCGGTTAGTGACAGCGACTGTCTTTGGGGTGAGGCGATTAAGCTTGCTTCGAGAACCGACCTATTAGCAATCAACTAAGGATAGCCCGTCAAACCAAATCTACCGTGGGCAACTCTAAAAACTCATATTCACGATCTAAGTGAGCGAATGATGAGTGACTAACGTTCACCGAGGAAACTAAACTATGAATTTAGCAAAGACGTCCACAGTCCTTGGCTTAGTCGCTGGCAGTACCCTAGCTTTATCGGCGATGCCAGCAGAAGCTGCCTCATTTGGCACTGACGGTATTTTGTTTGAGACCGATACGAAAGTTGATTTTGAGTTCTTGGAATCTCACGGTAAGTTCCAATCGACCTTGTTTATCGTAGAAGCAGATGCTAAAGATACACCTGTGTATACCCTGTTTACCGAGAACGAGGCATACATAATGCCGGAAACAGATGATTTCCTAGGACTTTGTCCCGATACAGTTACTGCACCTAATGGGTCTTGTACAAACTGGTTCGAGTTTAAAGCTGGTGTAGAGTATAGCTTGCTGCTTGACTCTATGGGAAAACCAAATCTACCTGAGGACAGTGACGGTAAGGTTTGGTCTACCAATGTTCTCAATGAACCTGTAAGTCAACAGGCACTGTTTAGCTTTGAAGAAACTGATTCTGGCAAGTACACGATTCGCTTCGATGATAAAGGAGCAGGACCTGATGCAGACTTCAACGACTTTACGATCACGGCAGAAACGACCGATATCCCTGAGCCAGCTACATTGGCAGGTTTAGGATTAGTTGGTGGAGCATTGGCTCTGATCCGTCGTCGTAAAGCTCATTAATGGTTTAAGGCTAGCTTAATCATTTTTCGATTCAATTTCCCACACTATAATGTCAGCTTAGTGTGGGAAATTGATTGTTCATCAGTATCACTTAGCTTCAACCGGATGCTGTCCGTAAAACGGTAACGCCTCAGACCAGTGAGGGCGTTTTCCTTGCTGCCAATCTACATAAGCCAAGTCTAATACACTGGTGACACAAGTTCCTAAATTAACGGATACCTCAATGAGTTGATAGGGGAGGTTTTGATTGTCTAGGACTTGTTGCCAGATATCGGGTGTCATCACTGCATCGGGTACAAGCGGCGTCAAACTGGAACCCTCTGAAGATTGCTGATAGATGGCGGTATATAACTGTCCCCGTCGAGCAGGCATTTGTAGGGCGATCGCTCTTTTGTGTGAGGTTTCTAGCTGTTCTTTCCCTGGAAGCATGACTGACCAAGCCACGGCTGCCAGGGTGGAAATGGCAAATAACGGAATATCCAGTTGCTGTGCCAACGTTCGGGCTGTTACCACACCAATACGAGTGCCTGTAAAACTGCCGGGACCTTTGGCGACGGCAATAAATGCCACATCTGACCAAGCGTTTGGCAGTAAAAACTCACTCAAGTGCTGATGTAAGTGAGTTGATAAATCTCGTCCCAAATCCCAGGTAGTCGCACGATGATCACTCTGAAAATTACTAATGGCTAATCCGAGTTGGGGACTGGTGGTATGTAGGGCTAAACCGTATGGGTTATCATTTGTCATTTTTCATTCGTTATCATTATCTTCCTCAATGGTTTCGGGTTTCTTGGGTAGGGGCGCTTCTGGGGGAGCAGGTGCTGTTTCCAGGTTTTCTAGGGGTTCGCCAACAGACTCAGACGGGGGTTCGCTACCAGATTCAGAAGACTC
>CAZNNK010000768.1:0-3754 GCA_964574085.1 uncultured Coleofasciculus sp. | reverse complement strand
GTCTATAGTTGACCAATTTTCAGAAGCTGTTGCTCCCCTAGCTTTCAGACGTAGCATGCTACGTCTCTACATTGCTCCCCCAGCTCCCTCTGCTCCCCTTGCTTGCCAAGAATGGCACAGTGGCAAACTAAACTAGAAGAATAAAATCCTTTCAACCCAGGATACACTGGATTTTTATATGTCACTCAATCCATCCCTACTTTGGCTCCTGGCAGGATCAATGCTTTGTCTGGTGGAGCTATTTGTGCCGACGGCGTTCGTTGCCTTTACCATGGGAATTAGCGCGTTAGTCGTGGCGCTGGTGGCGTTAATCATTCCCCTGTTTCCGGTGCAAGTAGTGCTATGGTTGGTGCTATCCACGGCGCTGGTGATTGCATCCCGTCGTATTCTCCCTCCTGCCAAGATCGCTAAACGTTTCGATGCGGTGGAAGCTCGCACCCTGACCGAAATTCCCCCTGGAGAAACGGGACGTATCCTCTATGAAGGCAATTCCTGGCAAGCGCGTTGTGACGATGAAACCGCCGCGATCGCACCCAACCAAAAGGTTTATGTTGTCCGCCGTCAAGGTAACACACTCATTGTTGTTCCCCAGACTCTCATACATTAAATTTTCCGAAAAACGCTGGCTACTCTTGGCTGGTGGCATAGTATCAAAATTATAGGAGGTAATACCATGAATCCATTCGCTTGGCTGATTATTTTGGTGCTTGGCGGTTCCGGGATTGCTAGCTCGATTAAGATTGTCAATCAAGGAAATGAAGCGTTAGTGGAACGATTGGGCAAATACAGTGGTAAAAAGCTGGAACCGGGATTGAATATTATGGTGCCAATTCTGGATCGCATGGTTTTCCAGGAAACGATTCGGGAAAAAGTGCTTGACATTCCTGCCCAACAATGTATTACCCGTGATAATGTTTCCATTAGCGTCGATGCCGTGGTCTATTGGCGGATCATGGATATGGAAAAAGCCTATTACAAGGTCGAGAATCTGCAAGCCGCCATGGTGAACTTGGTGCTGACGCAGATTCGTTCAGAAATGGGCAAACTGGAACTGGATCAAACCTTTACGGCGCGATCGGAAATTAATGAAATCCTGCTGCGGGAATTGGATATCTCCACTGATCCTTGGGGCGTGAAAGTAACGCGGGTGGAACTGCGCGATATTGTCCCCTCGAAGGCGGTGCAAGACTCAATGGAGTTGCAGATGTCGGCGGAACGGCGCAAACGGGCGGCAATTCTCACCTCGGAAGGGGAACGGGATTCAGCGGTTAATAGTGCCAAAGGGAAAGCCGAAGCCCAAGTCCTCGATGCAGAGGCGCGACAAAAGGCAGCGATTTTAGACGCAGAAGCGCAACAAAAAGCGATTGTTCTCAAAGCCCAAGCCGAACGCCAGCAACAGGTTCTCAAGGCGCAAGCCACCTCAGAGGCGCTGCAAATTGTGGCGAAGACACTCAAGAGTGATCCCGTTGCCCGTGATGCTCTACAGTTCTTACTGGCACAGAATTACCTAGAGATGGGTAAAGAGATTGGCAGTAGCGATAGCAGTAAGGTGATGTTTATGGACCCCCGTGCAATTCCGGCTACAATTGAGGGGATTCGATCCATGGTAGGCGATCGCGAATCGTTGGATTCTGAACCGTTCAATTTTGAATCGCCCAATACCCGTTAAGCTGGTAAAGGATCATTTGTTATTTGTCATCGTTTTCAGGTGGGCATCGCCCACCTTTTTTTTGCCTTCTCCAGTTGGGTCAGCAATTTGTTGAGCGGTGATCCCCAATTCGCTTAAATGGTAACAACTAAGATACCAAATCTTCCGACTACTTAGACGTTGTTTTATTAGCACGGCTTATCGCCAAGAACCCAGGCAAAGCATAAGTCTAATTAAACAGAGTGATTACTTCTGATACTATCTAAATCAGTTAATATAGCGTTAATTATGAATTTGGTAAAACGAAGTATTGCCGAGTTGATCGGCACGTTTTGGCTAGTTTTCGGAGGATGTGGTAGCGCTGTACTCGCCGCCGCATTTCCTTATGGTGAGGGGAGCAATCCCTTAGGTATCGGTTTGGTAGGTGTTTCCCTTGCCTTTGGTTTGACGGTGTTAACCATGGCTTACGCCCTCGGTCCGATTTCAGGGGGACATTTTAACCCGGCTGTATCCTTTGGTCTTTGGGCAGCCAAACGCTTTCCGGGGGGTGAATTACTTCCCTATATTGGGGCGCAAGTCGTGGGTGCGATCGCAGCCTCCACGGTTTTGTTTGTCATTGCCAGTGGGCGAGTCGGTTTTGAGATGACTGGCTCAAATCCTTTTGCCACCAATGGTTTTGGGGTTCATTCTCCTGGCGGCTATTCCCTCTTTGCCTGTTTCATCACCGAGGTGTTGCTGACGTTCATCTTTTTGATGGTTATCCTAGGAGCAACAGATCAGCGATCGCCTCAAGGTTTTGCTCCCATTGCCATCGGTTTAGCCTTGACGTTGATTCACTTGATTAGCATCCCTGTAACCAATACGTCGGTCAATCCCGCCCGGAGTACAGGACCCGCTATTTTTGCCGGTGTTGAACTGTTTCAACAAGTTTGGTTATTCTGGGTTGCTCCGATTTTGGGCGCGTTAGTCGCTGGCTTTTTCTACCTCAAGTTTTTCGATGACTCAACCTCGAAAAAGACACCAGAAGGAGATGTCGTAATGAGTAAAAAGCCAGCCTAAAGCCTGATCAGAATACACAGACGGTTTGTCAAAGTAAGACAGAACAAAACTTGGAGTGGTTGGAAGACTCATTAATGAGCTAATTCATGATTGATTTTATGTGTCATCCTTGGGAGGTGGGCTTAGCCCACCTTTTTTAGGTTTTTTAAGGTGTTTTAAGTTTGGAGGCAATGATTTATGACGATAAGCCATGCTCACGTTCTAGCCGGACTCCTGGGAGTCTGTGTCGGCGATGCTTTGGGCGTACCGGTTGAATTTACCACTAGGGAGGAACGCCTGCGATCGCCTGTTACTACGATGCAAGGCTATGGTACCTATAATCAGCCCCCAGGAACCTGGTCCGATGACAGTTCTCTCACCTTCTGTTTAGCCGAAAGCCTCTGTCAGGGATTTTCCCTCGACGCGATCGCTGAATCATTTTGTTTGTGGCATGATCAAGACTATTGGACGCCTCACGGTATTGTATTCGATATTGGCATGACCACAGCAGCTGCCCTGCGTCGCCTGCGTTGGGATCAGGTTTCACCCTTGGACTCCGGGGGTAGGGATGAACGGAGTAATGGCAATGGGTCATTGATGCGAATTTTACCCATGGCTTTTTATTATAAATTCCTAGAATTTCCGGAATTGATCAAAAGAGTCCATCAGGTTTCTAGCATTACTCATGCCCATCTCCGTTCTCAGATGGCATGTGGTATTTATATCAGTATCGCGATGCGGTTATTAGCAGGTGATGATCCAGCTACGGCTTATTTTAAAGGAATTAAAAGGATTCAGAAGCTCTACAATCAATCCCCCTATACCTCAGAACTGGATAACTTTGCCAGAGTCTTCGATGGAGAAATCGCCCAGTTTCCCATAGAAGCGATTCAATCGGGAAGCTATGTCGTTCATACCTTAGAAGCCGCACTTTGGTGTTTTTTAACCAGTACATCCTATCCCCAATCTGTGTTAAAAGCGGTTAATTTAGGGTCAGATACGGATACCACGGCGGCGGTTACTGGTGGATTAGCGGGACTGTATTACGGAGTGGAACAAATTCCCCAA
>CAZNNK010000767.1:0-3757 GCA_964574085.1 uncultured Coleofasciculus sp. | reverse complement strand
TTCACCACCAACCCCGCCAGCTTTAATCGGGCTTCATCATCACTATTCGTGGCGGCGACTTCCCCATCCTGCCAAATTTGCCGATAGAGTTCCAGTAAATACCCTGCCCGTTGCTCATTGCTTAATACGCGATCGCGGATTGTCCGGAGATGTTCTGGCTCATCCTGGGCTTCCCAGTTTTCCAGTATACGCGATCGCACTAACCCTGCGATTAATTCTGCTTCACTCCCAGACGCGATCGTAAAGGGAGACGTAATCACCAACTGACATAACTTTTGTGTCAGAAAGGGTTGTCCCCCTGTCCAGTTTATGATCTCCCTGAGAACCGTTTGCGGATTCTCCGCCTTACCCGCCAATCCCGGCGCTAAAGGGGACACGTCCGATAAACCAAACCCACGCAATTCAATCGCCCGACCAATATTAAACGGTGTGCGAGTTTTATCCTGAATTAAATCTGAAGGTGTCGCCACTCCCAACAAGGCAAATGTCAGACGTTGATACTCTGAACTGTCTGCCCGTTCGTTATAACAAGCGCGAATCAGGGCAAAAAAATCATCTTTTAGGTCTAACTTGAGAATACTATCGATTTCATCAATAAAAATAACAATCGGTTGGGAAATCTCAGCTAGCAATACTGTCTCGATAAACTCACCCAAACGTTGTGTCGGGGACAATCCCTCCCGTTCATTCCACCATTTAATTACTTTAACCTTAATTCCCAAACTCCGCGCCAGTCGGCGAATTAACCCCAGATACCACTGGGATGGGGCAATATTGTGACTCCCAATGGCGGTAATATCAATCACACCACAAGCAACGCCTTCGTTTTGCAACCGCCGCATGGTTTGCACCCGCAAGCTGGATTTACCCATTTGGCGGGAATTGAGAACATAGCAGAATTCGCCTGCTTTTAAGGCTTCATAGAAATCCTGATCCGCTTGACGCACCACATAGGTGGGATCATCCTGTTTAAGACTCCCGCCGACTTGATAGCTGTAGTCTGGATGGGATGCGGTACTCATCCTCAAATCCCCCGAAACGGTGTGTATCTTGTACCTGTAGGGTGTCGTTAGCGTAGCGTAACGCACCGCCTTTATTGTCTCCCAGAATTGGTGCATTCTGGCGTTAAATTATTTTATCCTAACAATTTCCGTTGATGCTTTCCCAGAATTGGTGCGTTACGGCGCTAACTCATTTAATCCTCACGATTGATACTAAATCAGCGCCTAACGCACCCTACATTCCTAACGCACCCTACATTCCTACATTCCATTTCTGTAGGGGCGCACCGACGTGCGCCCTTCTGACGTGCGCCCTTTTACTACGCCCGCTACCCCATGTTTATGGTTTCGTAAAATGAAGGCGATCGCCAATGTGCGATTTAGCGGTAAAATTAGGGGGAGTGGGTGCTGCGAAAGATTGCTCCCCTGACCTTAGTTATAATAAAAAGTTTGGAGTGAGAATGAGTTCCAAGTTAAAAGAAATTTTTCATCAAATTGATCATTTAAACAAAAAAGAAATGCTGGCTATTTTTTATTATTTAGAACGGCGCATTCAAGAAAAAGAAAATCTTGAAGAAAGTCAAGCAATTGATGCAATTCCTGAAAACTTACTTCAATATATTGCTGAAACTAAGAATAAAAAACGTCAGCGTTCCCTGCAAGATTTTCGTGGAATTGCACCCAATTTCTTAGAAGGTCAAGATGCTCAAGAATGGGTGAGTCAGATGCGGGGTGAATGGGAGGAACGGGATCGGGTGTGGAGGAAGCCGGAGTGAATTTAGATGAGGCGTTAGCGGGAGTAAAACGAATCTTTATTGATACTGCTCCGGTTATCTATTTTGTTGAAGATAATCCTGATTTTGTTGAGGTGGTACAAGTTGTTATTAATAAATTGATGGCTAGGGAAATAGAAGCTGTAATCTCTCCAGTGACGTTTGCAGAGTGTATGGTGCAACCGATTAAAATGAAGGATATAAAATTGCAAAAAGACTTTGTGGATTTTATCCTCGCAGGTGAACCGATTTTTATGGTCGATACTGATACGGAAATTGGCTATCAGGCTGCATATTTAAGGGCAAAATATAATTTGAAACTTCCTGATGCTTTGCAGGTGGCGACGGCGATAAGAAGCGGGTGTGAAGCTTTGTTAACGAATGATGACCAACTCAGGAGGGTTTCTGAGTTACGGGTGTTGATGATTGAAGATTTTGTAGAAGAGAATGTTTCTTAATGGGTGAGGAGAAGACGTTGTTAATTGATGCAAGCGGGTTGTTTTTACCCCATGTTTATAGCATTGTAAAATGAAGGCGATCGCGTTTATTATATTTCTGATTTAACGTTTGTAGTCAATGATGCCAGATTAGGGCGCTAAAGCGCAACTACAAACCTAAAAGGACTGTGCTATTCGACCCAATTGTTTCAAAATGCCAGCTACTCTGTATAAATCATTTCCCTGATTCAATACCGAAAATTCATTAGAAAAACTATATCGCGGCGTCGGTTGTTGACTCAATTTAATAAAAATAAACTCTGTCCCATTCGTGACTAATCCAAAGGCTGGCTTTTCCGGTTGAGGATGCGCCATCATATAAGCCAACGCTTGAGGGATTCCCACTTTTAAGGAATATTCTGCCCGTTTTGCCTCAATTACCGTAATCCAAAACTGGGGTTTACAAATTAAAATATCAATCTTTCCGCGTACAATTGTCCCGTTATCCTGGGAGGTAATTCTCACCTCATGTTCAGCCGCTAAATAAAATGGTGAACGATAAAACCCAGCCACACTCAATAAGGGGGATAACACCACCATTTTAACAATGGGTTCTAACATGGGATACTGAGACAAATGGAGATAATCATCTTTGACTTGATCTAGCCATTGCCGTTCTACTTGATTCAGTTCTGGTAAATTGTCCTGCCATTCTGGAAAAAATTCTGTCTCATCGGTTCGGGATAAACCAAAGGTTTCACTCAATTGATGTAAGGTGATGTCTTGAGCCGCAATTGTTTGCACTGATGGATTCATCATTCATTCCAAGTCTTTTTGGTTTGTAGGGTGCGTTAGCGTAGCGTAACGCACCGCCCTTTATTATCTCCCAGAATTGGTGCATTCTGGCGTTAAATTATTTTATCCTAACAATTTCCCTTGATGCTTTCCCAGAATTGGTGCGTTACGGCGCTGAATGATTTAATTCTCACAATTTTCACTCAATAAGCGCCTAACGCACCCTACATTTATATTCATATAGATTTACAGATGTATCAATCAGCAGCATAGCGAGTTTCGCGCAGAGCCTTGTAATCAAAATCAGGAACGAACTGAATTTGCCCTGCCAGATCAAGCAAATTTTTCTTGCGGCGAGATCGTACTAGCTCTTGCAAAGCAAGGTTCAGTAACTCTTCTTGGGTAGTGAGTTTTGTTAATTTTAAGGCTTCGTTGAGCAGAGCTTCATCAAGGTTAAGAGTGACTTGCATAGGTGGCAGTAACTAAATCAAAAGTGTTTTTAATATTTTACCTAAAAATTTACATAGTTTCATGGTTTCTTCATAGTGGCATGACCCACTTAAAATGGTGAATTAGAATTGTAGGAGCGCACGGCGTGCGCCCAGTTTAACCATCAATCTATTGCACAATTTTAGCTGTGTCACGGCACTACGTTGATGATGAAACGCTTGAGTTCCCTTTCTCCCACCCCCCTCGTTCCTGACAGGTGTAGGTTTTTTACCTTAGGGTGGGGACAAGACAAGGAGGACAA
>CAZNNK010000766.1:0-3764 GCA_964574085.1 uncultured Coleofasciculus sp. | reverse complement strand
TGTCCTCCTTGTCTTGTCTCCACCCTAAAATAAAAAACCTACACCTGTTAGCACCAACCATCACCCCCCCCACTTCAGCCATAACACCCCCCACCGTTAGCATCTATACAACCCCTCAAACCCGCACCACTCGCACCCCTGAGTCAGACGATATCCCTCTATCCGTTCCCGATGCTCGTTCTCTGCGCGAACCCCTCGACTTTATTCGCGCCCTCAAACCCTTATTGCGAAACGTCCCCTCCTCCACAGAACAGGTGATTGATGAGTCAGCCACAGTCGATTGGATTGCTCAAACCGATTTGTGGATACCCCAGTTACAACCCGCCCTAGAACCCTGGTTGGAGTTAGCCTTAGTCATTGATGAAAGTGAATCGATGATCCTCTGGCGACATGCGGTTGATGAACTAGAGCAAACCTTGAAGCACTATGGCATGTTTCGCGATGTGCGGGTGTGGGGGATGGGGCGGGATCAGGCAAATCAGATATACTTACGCTCTCAAACTGGCTCTCATTCAGCCAAAGAACTGATTGACCCGCAAAACCGCCGCTTGATTATCCTGGTGAGTGATACCACCGATGAATTGTGGCGAGATACTCAAATCCTCTCGATTTTAGCCGAATGGACAGCCAGCAATCCGGTGGTGATTCTACAAATGCTACCCGCCTGGATGTGGTCTCGTACAGCCCTCGGTGTAGCAACTCCGGCTCAATTCCGCAGTTCAGGAATGAGCTTGCTGAATCCCCATCTCCGAGTTGAAGTGAATCGTCTAGCAAAACGGCGTCGTCTGGCTCAGGGGATTAATATCCCTGTGATAACTCTGGAACCCGAACGGGCAAGGGTTTGGAGTCAAATGCTCACGGGACAGGGGGAAGCACAGACACCCGGTTATGTGTTGCGCCCAGATTTATTAGCCGCATCGAGGAGAGCAAAATCGGCACAGACGCCCACAGCACAGGAGCGAGTGTCTCATTTTACCGTGAATGCCTCCCCCCTGGCTCAACGATTGGCGGGATTGTTAGCGGCTGCACCAATCATTACCATGCCCGTGGTGCGATTAATCCAAGATTCAATGTTAGAGGAGTCACAACAAATCCAGGTAGCGGAGGTGTTTTTAGGCGGATTACTCCAACCTGTGACAGAGATTACCCCAGAGACGACTCCAGAGCAAGTGCAGTATGAGTTTATCGATGGGGTGCGGGAAGAATTACTGAAATTGGTTCCCGTTCCCGATAGTGAGCAAGTGTTGGATCAAGTGTCTCGTGATTTGGCGAAGAAACTAGGTAAAACCCTACGGGAGTTTGTCGCTTGGTTGCGAAATCCAGACCAGATTGAAGATGAAGCGATTGGGGCAATTGTCAAGCCTTTTGCCAGGGTGACTCAGGATATTTTGCAGCACTTGGGTTATGAGGTTGCCGCAGAGGGAGAGGAGATGGTTCCGGGTTCAGAGGTAGAAGAATTGAGGCTGGATACCTATACGTTTGAGTTTGTATTTATCGATACAGATGATGGTGAGTCGGCTGATAGCGTTGTTGAAAAGCTGAATCAATTTAGTTTTGAGACAGTTATGGTGAATCGCCAAGGGGAAATTATCAACACTGAAACTAAAACGGCTCACTATTTGACGGAAGACTTAGGCGATGGTATTAGTCTGGATATGGTTTATATCCCTGGTGGCTCATTTTTGATGGGTACGGAAGATGATGAAATTGAGAGATTGTGTAAACAATATGATTTTGATTTTTTTAGGCGGGAAAGACCGCAACACAAAGTCACAGTGTCACCCTTTTTTATGGGAAAATATCCCATCACTCAGGGGCAATGGAAGGCGGTGGCTAATATGACTCATCTCAAGGTTGATCGTGACCTTAACCCAGAGCCCGCTAATTTTATAGGCAATCCCTATAAATTCTCCTTCACCCAGCAGACTTTAGATTCCTCCTTCCAACAAGAGGCTGGGGGGGAATCTTCTAGTCGATGGGACAGACCAGTAGAACGAGTAAGTTGGTATGATGCTGTTGAGTTTTGTCAGAGACTTTCTAAACTAACTGGACAAGAATACCGCCTACCAACAGAAGCCGAGTGGGAATATGCTTGTCGAGCAGTAAGTGATTATTTTAGCGAAAATATCTCCTATCCACCGTTTCAGTTTGGCGAAACCTTGACGGATAACTTGGCGAACTACAATGCTGCTTCTATCTATGCTGATGAACCCAAAGGAGAGTATCGAGGACAAACAACACCAGTCGGTCTTTTTCCACCCAATGCCTTTGGGCTATATGATATGCATGGAAATGTCTACGAGTGGTGTAAAGATTATTATCACCAAAATTATGAAAATGCCCCAATGGATGGCAGTGCTTGGCTATCAAGTAACATAAACACGACAAAAATACTGCGCGGTGGTAGTTGGGACGACTACCCGAATTATTGTCGTTGTGCGTACCGTGTTTACCTCGATATCGGCAGTAAGAACTACCGCATCGGATTGCGCGTGGTGCGTGTCCCTCAACCTAATTTGATGGATTAGCATTACGCCCAGAAACCGTAGGGGCGCACCGACGTGCGCCCATAAAATCCCATTGTTTTTTTGCATTCAATGCTCGTAATATTTCAATAAATGGTGGCGGATTTTCTTGCTATTGTTTTCGCATCTGATGACTCCATTCCAACCAATCAGCTAGATAGGCACTCACGGTTTCTTGGTTATGTAAATAGTATAAAATGGTCGCATGAACCTGTTCGAGTGTTACAGTTCGATAGCGTTCAGCTATGGCTTCTAGAGTTTGAGCGCGATGGATATATTGATAGAGGATATGTTCAATGCCGATGCGTGTTCCTTTAAGGCGAATATCATCAGGGGCTAAAAAATCAAAGTAGTCTTCTAATTGCATAAGTGTTCGTAGTAAGGGCTTTAGCCTAAGATTCTGTTGGGTTTCCTGGCGTCAACCCAACCTACAAGTACAATAGTGAAAGGGAGTTTGATGGGTTTCTGGGCGCACGTCGGTGCGCCCCTACAATATATGGTAAAACTGGTTATCCGCAAAGAGCAAGGACAAGCGCGATATTACACGGAATTTCTGTCCAAAAATATCGGACTGGATATGACGCTGATTCCCGGTGGTACATTCCTAATGGGTTCACCGGAAGATGAGCCAAAGAGAGATAAAAATGAAAGTCCCCAACATCGAGTGACTGTTCCATCATTTTTTATGGGACGCTACCCCATTACCCAGGCTCAATGGCGCGTTGTCGCAGGCTGGGAACCTGTAGAGCGTGAGTTACATCCTGACCCATTTAAATTTAAAGAAGAACCTGCAAAAGGAGCTTTCAGTCGTTGGGATAGACCAGTCGAAAGAGTTTCTTGGTACGATGCTAAAGAATTTTGTGCGCGGCTGAGTCAAAGGACAAAAAAAGAGTACCGTCTCCCCACGGAAGCCGAATGGGAATATACCTGTCGTGCTGGAACCACGACTCCTTTTCATTTTGGCAAGATTATTACCACTGACTATGTTAACTATAACGGCAACGATACTTATGGCGAGAGTCCCAAAGGAGAATATCGAGAACAAACCACGCCAGTTGGCTATTTTCAGGTTGCCAACGCTTTTGGACTCTACGATATGCACGGAAATGTATTTGAGTGGTGTGAAGATGACTATCATAATAGTTATGAAAATGCGCCAACGGATGGCAGTGCTTGGATGCGTGATGATAAGGCTACAAAAATAAAACGCGGCGGTAGTTGGTATCTCAACCCTAATAA
>CAZNNK010000765.1:0-3767 GCA_964574085.1 uncultured Coleofasciculus sp. | reverse complement strand
CTTCCCCATCTTCCCCATCTTCCCCATCTTCCCCATCTTCCCCATCTCCCTCATCCCTTATCCCCTCGACAACCGATAGTGCAGAAATAACTCGTGGTCAATCCTGTCAACCGCCAAAAGTTCTAAACGCTTCGCCAATTGCCGCGAAAATCCAGACCCCTCCACTGGCGTTGGGGCGGCTGCACCCCCTAAAATCAGGGGGCAAACCGTGAACCAGAGTTCATCGATTAAATCAGCAGCAAATAGAGACGCCACTAATTCACCCCCCCCTAAGACGGCAAGCCGTTGGATGCCCAATTGGTTTAGCTGTTGATAAGCGTCATGCCAATTCATCCCATCGTTAGAGGCATTCACAACCAAAACTCGCTTAAAATAATCAGACTCATCCTGCCATGATTTAGCACCCGCCTCTGTCGTCAACAGCCAACGCGGCACGTTTTGGCGAAAAAAGCCGAATTGCGGATCGAATTGAGCTAGACGGGAGCAAACAATCTGCACAGGTTGGATGGGTAAGCCCCGTTGTTGACGCTGTTGCTGTAACTGGGGATTTGAGACACTACGAGTGGTACCATAAGCCCGGAGAGTCCCTGCACCGAACAAAACCCCATCCGCCAATGCCACCTGGTTTTCCAGATGGGCTTGATCCGCAGGCGATGAGAATCGGGCGGGCGATCGCATCACGTCCGCAATCTTGCCATCGGCACTCATTGCCAGAACAACTGTGGTATGGGGTCGATTGATAGCAGACGTTTCCGGCATAGTTGTCTAAGCAATTAACCCAATAATTATCTGTATATCTGCTACTCTATCAAAACAATCGAAAGAGCTTGTGAATCGTTTTAGGATAAAGATAAGGGGTTTTCAAGGAAACTCGGTGACTCGTAAACTGTATTAACGATTACTCTTTCTACCACCTTTTCTTCTGCAATCACACCAGCGTATCTTATGGCTAAGCCAGGTCAATCCTCCTTTCGTCGTGTTTTGCTGTCACGCTTGTTGTTACTCAGCGTGCCAGTGTTGCTCTTAGGAGTTTATCTGACCTACAGAAAAGCACGCTCAACGCTTCTAGACACAGCACGGCAAAATTTGACCGAAAGTGCTGCGAGGAAAGGAGAAAGCATTCAAGAAAAAATCTCAGCGTTAAAAGCGAACTTACTGACTGCCAGCCAAGCCATAGTCCTGCAATCTCAGTCATCAACAGCCTATCAACAATTTATCAACCAACTGGCTCAACAACTTCCCACTCCGATCAATTGCGTGCAGTTAAGTGATATCCAGACTCAAGATATCGTGAGCAGTACCTGTAATCAATCCTTACCCGTCAGCCAGCAAGTGATATCACAATGGTCTAGCCAGGAAGGTGAGTTCTCTATAGATCCGTCTCAAATAGAGGTCACAGTGCTACCTTCGGGATCGCCCTCAACCCCTACTAACACCAAAGCTGAAGCCACCTCAAACAAAGCTCAACTTCCGATTCTGTTGAGTGCGCCCGTTTATAACGCCGAGGGTCAACTCCAATATGCTTTGAGTTTATGCTCAACCTTACTCGAGTCCAAATCTATCAAACCCGGTTCACTCTCTGGCGAACCTGGGGTGATTACGCAATCGGGTAAGATTCTGGTGCATCCCATCGCCCAGCAAGTGGGACGGAATATCAACCAAGAATTTGATTCTGCAAGACTTCAGAGTTTGGTGAAAGACGCGATCGCAGGTCGTGAGTCCTTTATCCATCTTGCCTTTAGAGAGGATGGTCAGGAATACCTGGCTGGCTACACAGCGATTAAAAGTCCGATTAGCGATCAATCTGACCAGCAATGGATTATTCTGGCTGTTACCCCCCTAGAAAGTGCGTTAAGCGGTCTTCAGGATATCCGCCAAGTTCTGTTTATCCTCACCTGTGGCTTAATTGCTGCCAGTATTTTAGCCACGCTATACATTGCCCGTGACCTTGCCCGTCCCTTAGAAAAACTCAGAGATTGCGCCCTGCATGAATCCCAGCTTCACTCGAATTATCGCATTCCTCATACCTTCAAAATTCGAGAAATTAACCAATTAGCCGAAGCCCTTGATGGCATGTTTGATCGCCTCAAACATTGGGCAGAAGAACTCGAATCTGCCTGGAAAGAAGCCCAAGCCGCCAACCAGCTTAAGAATGAGTTTCTGGCTACAACATCTCACGAATTGAGAACTCCCCTCAATGGTATTATTGGTTGCCTGCGCCTGGTCAAAGATGGTTTCTGTGATGACCGAGAGGAAGAACTCGACTTGTTAGAACGAGCCGATGAAGCGGCTATTCACCTGCTGAATATTATTAACGATGTTTTAGACCTGGCAAAACTTGAGTCAGGTAAACTTTCCGTTGAAATTGAACCGATCAATCTACGTCAACTGCTTGATGAAGTCATCCACTTACAGGCAATCTCGATTAAATCGAAGGGACTCGAATTCAATACAAAGGACTTGCATGAAAAACTTCCCGTTCTTGCCGATCCCGCCAAACTGAAACAAGTCCTGATTAATGTTATTGGTAATTCAGCCAAATTTACTGATTCGGGCACCATTACAGTCAGTACCCGGATTGAATCAGCCACTGAACAGACCCAACCCTTAGTAAAAGTAAAGACTGATGATTCTACCTCAGTTGCTAATGTTTCCAATCGTTCCAGCAATGGGCAAATCACTGAAAATCAGGGAACTGGAGAGTTGCTTCCTGCACAAGTTGTGGTAACGGTTAAAGATACAGGAATTGGCATCGATCCCGCGCAACAGGCTAAACTCTTTCGTCCCTTTGTCATGGTAGATGGCTCAACCACACGCAAGTACAGTGGTACAGGTCTTGGTTTGGCGATTTCCCGCAACTTGATCGAATTGATGGGAGGGAAAATTACGCTCTTTAGTGCTGGATCAGGTCAGGGAACGACGGTAACTATTAGCTTACCCCTTGTCGAAACAAAGGGACAGGATACGGATGAGCAACTTGACAGTGATCCGCCCGCTCAACTATCAACATGATTGCCTCAATCTCAGGAGTAAATTGACGAGATGAATGGCGAATTTATAACTAATTAATAGTTTACTATAGTCATATTTAAAGGAAACATTTTCAATGATTGCTCAACTTAAAAATCAACGAATAACTCCTCAAGAGTATCTGCAATGGGAAGAACAACAAACCATTAAGTACGAATATATTAATGGCAAAGTTTTTGCGATGACAGGGGGAACCCTTTCCCATAACTCTATTGCCGTAAATCTGACATCTGCACTCAAAAATAACCTGAGAGGTAAAGGCTGTAAAGTCTTTATGGCAGATGCCAAAGTAGGAGTGTCACGTCAGGGACCCTTTCACTATCCAGATGTGATGGTTAGTTGCGATCCGCGAGACCAAAGAGCGCGTAAAATTATCTATCATCCCTGTTTGCTTGTCGAAGTCCTGTCACCGGGGACAGAAGCCTTTGACCGAGGCAAAAAATTTAGGCATTACCGTCGGATTGATAGCTTGAAAGAATATGTTCTGATTGAGCCAGATAAAATGAACGTGGAATGCTACCGACTCAATCAGGTAGGAAAATGGGAACTGACGTCTTATTCTGTTGAAGAAACAACAACTAGCGGGACAGAATTAGAGGTGTATTTAACTAGCGTTGATTTCCGATGCCCTATTTCTTTGCTGTATGAAGATGTTGTCTTTCCTGAAGATAATCCAGAAGACACGTTTATTGACTGAAAAACTTGAGGTCGAAAAATTTTCCCGACACCCCACACCC
>CAZNNK010000764.1:0-3769 GCA_964574085.1 uncultured Coleofasciculus sp. | reverse complement strand
GTGATGGGGTGATGGGGTGATGGGGTGATGGGGTGATGGGGGAGATGGGGGTGATGGGGGAGATGGGGGAGATGAGGGAGCTGGGGAAGTCGTGAGTTAACTCAAAACTCTACCTTACACTGTTCCCTGTTCCCTAACAAATGACATAAGACGAATGACATAAGATGAATGACATAAGACGAATGACAAATGACCAAATTTAGTGTAATCAAACAGCGATCGCTCTGGTGGATCATTTCCGCCGTAATCATCTTGGCGGGTATCGCTTCCATGGCGATTTCCACGGCACAACTAGGAGCGCCTTTACGTCCCGGTCTTGATTTTGTCGGTGGTACACGCCTACAAGTTGAACTTGATTGTACTGTACCCGGTAACTGCGACGAACCGATAGACCTGGCAGAGGTGCGTGAGAGTCTCAATGAACAGGATCTGGGTAATAGCACGATTCAGCGTATCGGTGCTGAACAACAAGGGTTGACGATTCGCACCAAAACCTTGGATGTTGAACAACGCAGTCGGTTACAAAAAGCCCTCAGTGAAAGGGTTGGAGAATTCGATCCAGCCGCGACTCAAATTGATACGGTAGGTCCAATCATCGGACGGCAGTTATTTACATCCGGTTTACTGGCTTTACTCGTCTCCTTTGCTGGGATTTTGGTCTACCTCTCCTTCCGGTTTCAGTTTGACTATGCGTTTTTGGCGTTTATCGCTTTACTTCACGATATCCTGGTCACGTTGGGCATTTTCTCTATTTTGGGTTTAGTCCAAGGTGTAGAAGTCGATAGCCTTTTTGTTGTCGCTCTTTTGACAATTATTGGGTTTTCTGTTAATGATACCGTGGTCATTTATGATCGCATCCGCGAAGTGATTGCCAAGCATCCCGACCAACATATTGATCAGATTGTTGATGATGCGATTAATCAAACCCTCAGCCGATCCATTAATACCACGTTAACCACAATTCTGACGTTGGTGTCTATTTTCCTGTTTGGTGGAGAAACCTTAAAATATTTTGCCCTCGCCCTAATCGTCGGGTTTATTGCAGGTGCATATTCGAGTATTTTTGTTGCTAGTACCCTATTAGCATTATGGAGAGAACGTACAGGTCAAACCCAAGCCACCCAGGTTATCGAAGCTGAATTTTTGGACAAAGCATAATTGGAATTGTCTTTAACTATAATGGAGCCGTCAGATACTCAGACTTCTCACACTACTCCAGATCACCTTGAGCCGACAATAGGGGTAAAAATTCAGCGACTTCATCAACTTACGGTGTATGGTCGTTGGTTATTCGTGGGTATTCTTTGGATTAGTGTCGCGCCGCTGAGTCTCTGGGGTTGGCGGTACGAGTTGTCGTTGTTGCAAGAACATTTTACCTGGTCAGGTCTACGGTACAGTATTGCATTTAACCGTTTACCAATTTTGGGTCTAGCTATCTGTGTGGGGATGACAACGGCGGTTTTAGTGTGGCAAAGTCGCAACATTTTATTCGGAATTCCGCCTGCTGAAAAGCAACGTTTAGCACATCAGGTGCGTCGGATTTGTCATCAAGGTCCAAGTCATCCTCTGTGGAAATGGGTGTGCGATCGCACTTAAGGTTTTCGTCATTGGTCATGGGTCATTCGTCATCTGTTGATTGTTCATGGTTCATCGTTCATGGTTCATTGGTAATCATCTCCCTCATCTTCCCCTGCTTCCCCAGTGTCACCCACTAACCCGTTTCAACGCTCCCGATACCATCATTGTGGCTTGGGTTGCGGATAGACTTAAACCTGTCATTTCCAGTGCAGGTAGAACCGCTTTCAATTCAAATTTAAACTCAGCATCCTTGAGTTGAAATAGGGGAACAAGTTGCTCTATAATTTGAATCTCAAAGATTTGTTCGAGTTGGGCGCTATCCAAAACGCCATTACTTTTCAGCCATAACCCTAAGGGTTGATGATTTAGGGAGCAACGTTGTAATAATTTGCTCAACACGCGATCGCTTACCCATTGATCTCGCCGAATCAGGGATATCAAACCCCTTCTATCGAACCGATTAGCGGCGGCGACAATTCGACCTTGAGCGATCCAAATGTAGTAATTAGGAAAATGTTGAATATATAAGGGAGGGTTTACCTGCTGTCGTTTTGTTACCAGAGGTAACCGTTGTTCACAACTCGTCCTGACTATCTGTTGAGATGTGCCATGGCGGGTTTTGAGGGTTAACTCCCTATTGTTATCTTTTTCGTTTCCGGTGTCTCCTCTAACGCCTAGGTTTGACTGCAACGTTATCTCAGATGCGACGCGGACAGCGCTGAAGGGGCGAATCGCGAGTACACCTGTTTTCCGCCCTTGTTCGAGCCACTGAAAAATCGCTGGTAGAGGAAAATCGGTTAACGTGCCTTGAGTACTCATTTTTTTATCCTGATAACTAGCAAGTGTAAAGTAGAATTTTGAATCTTGACCAAGTTGGGATTCACCCCAAAGTCTACCACGATGATTGTCCACTATTTTGTAACCCAGAGCTAATCCAATTCCCATTCCTGGATAAGTAGGTTGGTGGAAATAAACTCAACTTATGAAGTTATGTTAACAAGCCTCAAACCCTTACATAAACGTAGCTTGCTTCTCAAGGGAGCGAGTATGACGAATGACAAATGACGATCCCCACCGTTAACTTTAATTGTCCCCACCTACTTACTCATTAAATTGACAAACAGTAAACAGATTGTTTTATTCGTTCAATTAGATAAATAACTGTTACGGTTTCACTCTACTGATCCCCTTTTGCCGTGTCCGTTGGATAGTGTCCTATAATTTCCACTCTGAATGTTCCCAATTCACCCCAAGTAGTCTTTTTGTTGGAAAATGTTGGTTTTTGTCACTCTGTCTATTAGAATAAATGTAGAGTACCTGAGTGAATTCAACGTATAATGATACTCAATGAATAGTACAGACGCGCTAGCTGTCCTGAGTGCAATGCTTCGTGATCCGCCACTGAGTAATATTCAAGAACAAGTCTTTCACCTGACTTGGCAAGGGTTAACTTACACGGAGATTTCGGCGAACATTGGATATGAAGAGAGTTATATTCGAGATGTTGGTGCTAAACTTTGGCAACGCCTTTCTCAGATTATTGGAGAAAAAGTTACTAAAAATAATATCAATACAGTCGTTGAACACTATATTATTAACCGTAACCAAGCTATCTCAGCACCTTTGCCTCTAAGCCACTCAAGTTCTACGATGTTAAACCCAACCCGAACCCCTGATCGGTTAGAATTTCCTGGCAGTCCCCTGCCACTTAACTCAGAATTTTACATCAATCGCCCCCCTGTAGAAGAACTCGCTTATGAAGAGATTGGCATACCGGGAAGTATCATTCGCATCAAAGCGCCCTCGAAGATGGGGAAAAGCTCTCTGCTGCAACGGATTATCGCTCACGCTAAGGCGCACGGCTTCCGCACAGTGAATCTCGACTTCCAGCAAGCGGAGGAATCCGTTTTTGTTAACCTGGATAAATTTCTGCGCTGGTTCTGTGCGAATATCGCTCGCCAGTTGCAGCGTTCCCCGAATTTGGATGACTATTGGGATGAGGATATTGGCAGTAAAGTTAGCTGTACCTTCTATTTACAAGGATATTTACTGGAGGACATTGAGACGCCGATTCTGCTGACATTGAATGAAGTGAATCGGCTGTTAGAGTATAACAAAATCGCCACAGACTTTCTGCCGTTAATGCGTTCTTGGCATGAAGAAGCTCAACTAGATGAGGTGTTTCAGCAAT
>CAZNNK010000763.1:0-3777 GCA_964574085.1 uncultured Coleofasciculus sp. | reverse complement strand
GGTTTAGGGACTCAATTCAAATATCCACCAATAATGGAACAACAAAACCCGCCCTCCCTCACCGCTAACAGTTCAACCCAACCCACCCTTATTCAGTAAGTCATAAAATTAGCGCTAAATTATACCATTGTTTATCATTTTCATCAAAAAAAGATTTTGGTTTTTACAAAAATACATGCATCGAACCCCAACAGGCTTGAGTCGGAGGAGTACCGCTTTTTGACGCAAAAGTAAGGGGTTCAGCTTACGATGAGGCGACTTTCCCTGAAAACGCACATAAAAAAGACCCATTATTAGTATAGACAAATCGCTGAATCCACGCAATTTCGTTGCTTATTGCAAATAATTCTCACAGTTTTTTTGCCCGTTAAGCTCTGTTAAGCAAACAAATATCAAATCAAATCTCACGCTCGTTAAAAGTTTTAGTTATACTTGCACCGTACCCTGCGATCAGAGTTGATTATGAGTAGTTTATTTGATGCAGCAGTTCAATTCTTTGAAGATGATGATTGGAACTTTATGGAAGTGCGCCCAGGAGCAGTTTTAAAAATGGCAGTTTCTGGAGATAGTGGGGACTTTGACTGTTACGCAATTGCTAATGAGGAATCACAAATATTTGAATTTATTTCTAAAGCACCTGTTAAAGTTCCAGAAGATAAACGCTTACTCATTGCTGAGTTATTAAGAGGAGTATCACCTGAAAAAGCACTCAAATAAATTGAGGAAAAGGAGTAAGTTTTTCTTGATGTTTCGGGTGGTAGTCGTTCTTTGATCTAAGCCAAATAAACTAAAGCCTCGTGAGCATTAAAAAAAATTCAAGCAACGGTTCAGGTTTCTAAACAACTTGGACAAAAATATGTTGAATAATACACTATTTTTAGCGCAAAAACTAAACTGTTGCCCTTAAAAAATAAAACTTTTTTGCTCCTTCCTTGCACACCTTAATTGGTGGATTAGCATCTTCTGGGGCGCAAGTACCTGCATTCTGGAACAAAAGTAGCCAATTTAGATTAGACCTATTCAACAGTGTCTACCTTTAATCCACAATCCAATCGAGATGCATCACCCACTATCAGAGGGTACGTTTACCAAGTTCACCTGACGATCGAGCGGTGGCTGGGTTTGCAGCGTAACGAAGTTCTCGATCTTGAGCGTGGTGAAGATATCGATTTAGTGTCTTACTCAGGTTCTGGACAAGAGAAAAGAAAGCTTGAACAGGTTAAAGATTATGCTAAAAACGTTACTCTCCGCAGTGCGGTTAATTCTATTGCCTATTTTATTGAACATCGCCAAAATAATCGCCAGACAGATTTACTTTTTCGCTACACTACAACGGCAAAAGTAGGCAAAGAGCAGGATTTACCAGAAAAGTTTAAGAAAAAACCAGGGATTGTGATCTGGGAGCAGCTCCGTAAGGGATGTTTAGAAGAAATCCCTCAAACTGATGCTCTACAAGGTATTCGGGAGATTTTGATGCGAGATATCAAAAAGCCGCCTGACAAGCTTCCCGTTAACACATGGGAATGTTTTTGTCAATTTGTCAAAAATGAAACCGATGAGGCACTCCTTGACCTAATTAGCAAGTTTGAGTGGAATACAGAAGCTCTTGAGCTTAAAGTCTTAAGGCAAAAAATCATTAAAGCACTCATTGATCAGCAATCGGCAATAGCAGATGGTCGTCGGGCGCAAGAGCAGTACGAAATACTTTTTTTCTATGTTTTCCATTTGCTGTCTGAATCTGGCGTAAAACAGCTTACTTTGGAAGAGCGGAATACTCAGCTTTCTCTACCACGATTGAGTGAGGAAAAGCGCCAGACAATCAATAGCATTTTAAGTAAAGTTGATAGTCTAGGGTCGCGTGTAGATAGTTTAGAGCAAACTGTCAGTACGTTTACTTCACAAATCAATGACTATGTTCAACGCTTAGTTCAAGATCAAGGCATTGATATTGCACTCAACTCGACTCCACCTCCATTAGATTTAAGTGTCCCTCTGCTGGTTGATAAGCTAAGTCCAAGAGAAGAAACAGTTAACAGCTTATTAGATATTGTTACTAGATATAATTGGACGGCTATTCATGGCATCGCGGGTTCAGGTAAGACACACTTAGCTATTTTAATTGTTCACAGAATTGGCACTTGTCAGGCTTGGGTTCGGCTGCGTGGTTTAAGCCGTGAGCAAGCTAGTCAACAACTGGACGCGGTATGTAGACAACTAACGGAATTGCCACGGCAAAGTAACAGATATGAGTGGTATTGCCAGGTTTGCGAAAGACTGGGTAATGGCGCAATACTGGTGCTGGATGATTTGCCAGAGTTGTCAGGTCGTGATGAAGTTTCAGAGCAACTGGTTCAGCTAACGAGAGCGTGTCGTTTACACGGTGTTCGACTCTTAACGACCAGTCCCTATGAACTTCCATTCAGTCTTCAGGACACTCTGAGCGACTCAATTCTTCATTCAACAGAAACTCCACCGTTTAGCGATCGCGAGGCGGCTGAGGTACTTCTAGCTTATGGCGCTCCTATTGCTTTCTTGAATAAAGAGACTAGTAACTTGGACATTGTGTGCTGTCCCTGACAGGCTCTCCATGCTCAATAAACAGCGGTAAAAATGACGGTGAACATGAACTTAAAATCACTTTATGACCTTGAATATGACCAATGGTTAGCGCGAACCATTAGTTTGTTAAAAGAAAACCGATTCAATGAGTTGGACAAAGACCATTTAATTGAGGAATTGGAAGACTTGAGTCGGCGAGAGAAAAAAACGGTTGAACGGTTTCTAGAACAAATTATCCGACATTTGCTACTTTGGCAATATTGGACGGCAGAACATGATTATAATGCCAACCACTGCCAAGCCGAAATCATGAGTTTTAGAACCCAAGTCAATGAAGATTTAACCCAAAATTTACGAAATCATCTCCAGGAAAACCAAGTCAAGATTTATGAAAAAGCATTAAATTACGTGGAACAAAAGACTGGATATGAGATCGATTTTCCCAAAAACTGCCCTTATACCCTCGACCAATTATTAGAGATGAACTGGCTACCCGAAAAAATCTAAAATTACTGTTTTTTGTGGGATGCATTAATGACCCATGAAAACTCACAAAATCTGCCGCCCGGTGATTAATCCCCGCACTTCTAACATTGCGGAATAGGTGGGTAAAATATGTAGCGTTTCATCCTCTGGTGTATGCTCTAATGCTGTTTTAATCGCCTCTTTTAAATCCTCTTTAATAATCAACTCACAGGGAGGATATTCCTCGGATTGAGAATACTTCAGGCGCAATGCCATATCATAAACGCGATCGCCACTCACGACAATCGTTCCCCCTAACGCCACCAGCTTCTCCGTGTCAACGTCCCAAATCCAAGATACATCGGTGCCATCAGGGGTGCGGTCATTCAATACGACCAACTTTGTCGAGGCTCCCCCCTGTTTTTGGATATCATGCACCGCCCGAATGGTTTCATTCATCCCCACTGGATTCTTCGATAACAGAATCCGTACCTTCTTCCCCTGAACCACCAATTCCTCAGCCCGTCCAAATGCGGCTTTGAAAGTTTTAACTGTGTCGTAAATGTCCGCCCGCTCAATCCCCAATTCCTCTGCCACCAATCCAGCCGCCAGGGTATTATATTTGTTATAAATGCCAATTAGGATTTGGGGCCACTCCTGACTATTTACCGCTAAAGAACTCTTGTGAAAGCCACAATTCGTGCAGTCATAGTCGCCCAAATGAGACAAGTAAACTCCCTTGTAATCCAAGGG
>CAZNNK010000762.1:0-3783 GCA_964574085.1 uncultured Coleofasciculus sp. | reverse complement strand
TTACCTGAACCGCAATCTTAAAAAACCTACCCTTGTGAGCTCACCCCCTCACCCCCTTCTGCCATACTGAGAAAGTTTGCGTAATACAACGTAATATGAATAAACGTAAACTTATCCCCATATTTACCTTTCTAACTGTGTATGATGGTTTGTATGACCCAACTGTATTACAGCGGCACCTAAAGATTTTCTCTAATCGCCGTTGTTACAGAAAGCCTCTGTTAGCTACAGGTTCTGACCCTGGTTGAGAGATGGTTAACAGAGGTTGGGTAAACAGGGTGCATCTACTATTCATACTCAGACAATTGTGGGTTACTCAACTCTCTCATGCCAATCTATTTGTAATACAACATAAAAATTTTGTAATACGTTAGCACGAGTGAGAGCAATCTCCCAGAGGACAGTCTGAGTACATCACTCACGATCCTGGGAGATTTAATTAATTGATATGACAGCCATAAAAAAAATTACTCCCACAAAAGCTGACGTTGTTAGCGGTTTAGGTTAAGGTTGTGTATTAAGAGAGTGCCAAACGGCTGTACCCTTAGCTGTACCCTTAACAGAGAATGGGAAAAATTACAGCCAGGGTGTATGCAAAAGCAGTTGAGTCCTAATGGGTGAAACTCGCAGCTTTTGCCCAAAAGGAGAAAAAGAACATCGATGCCTGAGTCGTAAAAAGCTGCGGCTGAAAATCAGACAATAACTGAGTTGGGAACTAGCCAATCTTTTGAAGAAACATGGCTATCTCACTGAACTCAATGTCCAGATCAGCCAAATTATTATTCATGACGCTACTGCTAGTACAAGACAGGTGAAGTGATCGCAACTAGAAAGCAGAGTAGGGGTTCAAAGGAATTGGCAAATGATGCTCATAGTAACAGCATCAAACGTTGGCAAAACCAAACGATGGTGTTGTTCGAGTTGACTCAATCTCAGAGACTCAACCCAGGAGATTTGACCACCGTAATCCGTGACTTGACAAAAGCCGCCGCCGATGCATTGGACGTTGAGCGAGTCAGCGTATGGTTGTACAACGATGCAGGTTCCCAGCTTAATTGTGTGGAACGGTACGAGAAGGGTACACAGGATCAGGGCTGGGACAAAACCCCAGGGCAAAGCCAGGGAGAAGATATCAACCCTCCTGTATTACCGGACAAGTGTTGTTATCTCACCAGTCCTTTATCCCTAGGGCGATTGGATGTACCGATCTGGCAAAATGAACAGATGATCGGTATTCTCAGCTACGAACAAAGCGCATCCAGTCCGAGAGAATGGACGCCTCAAGACAAAACCTTTGCCAGCGCGATCGCGAATTTAATTGCTCTGCGACTGGATCAATGGTATCACCAGCAGACTATGCAGGAGTTGAACCAGGGAGAAAGCCGTTACCAAGTATTAGTTGAGGCGTCTGCGGATCTGATTGCTCACCATCGAACCGATGGCGTCTATTTATATGCGTCACCCGCTTGTCGCACCCTGTTAGGATATGAACCCGATGAGTTAGTGGGACATGGGATTGACGAGTTTGTCCATCCTCAAGATGTTACCGCGATCAAAAAAATCTACTCCAACCCAACGGATTGCCAACACCAGCACCCGATTCGCTACCGCATCCGTCATCACAGCGGCGATTATCGCTGGCTAGAAAGCACGATTAACCCAATACGCCATCCTCAAACTAATCACGTCACCGAACTTGTCCTTGTTTCGCGGGAGATTCACCAATCCCAGCCTACTGCTGAATCCCGCCACCCAGAAACACCTCACACCTTGAAGCGGTATCCCTTAACGGCGGCAAAACAGACAAGCTCTTTTAAACCCTTGGGTTTGGGATCTCATCTTTCCCGATTAACCCATCCCCCAGCGATGCCCACAACCCCCGCCCCACCTAGCCACAGCCGGATTTCGGCACTGGCGGCAGTGGTGGAAGATCGACTGAGGAGTGGCATGATCTTATTGGGGAATCAATCCCTCAACTCAGAATCTCGGCGCACCTTTAGCTGGGTTGCCAATGCGATTGCTGTAGCCATTGATCAATATTGGGCGCGTTCAGAACTCCTCAGTCGCCGCGAATCCCTACTGTTTGGACTTGCCAATCAAATTCGCAACTCTCTAGAACTGCACACGATTCTGGAAACCGCCGTCGAGTCGATTCGCACGTTACTGAAAATCGATCGCTGTCAATTTCTCTGGTATCGACTCAAAGCCGAACCCCCCTATTGGGATGTGGTCAAAGAAGCCAAAACCCCTGATTTATCTAGTTCTATCGGTCAACATTCCACCGAGGAAATCGCCCCCCTTGCCCAGCGAATTCTTCAGCGAGAGGTGGTTCAGGTTGATGATGTAGAAACCTGTGAAGACCCGATCCTACAGCAATTTTTAACCCAACAGGGATATACCTCGATCTTGTCCCTACCCATTAGAACCCGGGCGGGAGATATTGGTGCGATTAGCTGTATTCACGGCATCGAAAAACGTCCCTGGGATAATAGTGAGGTGGAACTGTTGCAAGCCGTTGTAGCGCAACTGACAATTGCACTGGATCAAGCCTCCCTTTATACCCAAGCCCGAGAAAGCGCTGAGATTGCCCAAGCCCAAACCCAAGAACTTGAACAAACCCTAAACCAGCTTCAAGCTACCCAAGCCAAACTGGTGCAGAGTGAAAAAATGTCCAGTTTGGGACAATTAGTGGCAGGTGTGGCACATGAACTGAATAATCCGGTTAATTTTATTCACAATAACTTGACTTACGCCAGTGCCTATTTTTATGACCTCTTGAGTCTGGTACGCCTGTATCAAGACCATTATCCTGATCCAGCCGATCCGATTGCCGAACAAGAAGAACTCATTGACGTGGACTTTATCGCTGATGACTTACCCAAACTGCTGCGTTCCATGCAACGGGGAACGGATCGGATTAGTTCGATTGTTCTGAGTTTACGCAACTTCTCTCGCCTTGATGAAGCCGAAATGAAACAGGCTGACTTAAATCAGGGCATTGAGAGTACCTTACTGATGTTGCAACATCGCCTCAAACCCAAAGGGAACCAGCCAGAGATTAAAGTGCTGACCGAATATGGGGATTTGCCCCAGGTAGAATGTTATCCTGGACAGCTAAACCAGGTGTTTCTGAACATTCTCAACAACGCGATCGATGTTTTAGAGAAGTCGTTTAAAGAAAATCCTGATTATCCGGCACCGATTATTGCCATTCGCACAGGGATATTGGAAGGTTCCCCGGATTCTTCTGATCAGCCAGACTCGCAGCTAGATATCCAGAGTGAGGACAAGAAACCATCGGTAGTGAATTCTCCCCGAATTGTGATTCAAATTGCCGATAATGGACTGGGAATGACAGATGAGGTAAAAGCACGGCTCTTTGATCCGTTCTTTTCTACGAAAGCTGTCGGACAAGGGGTGGGTTTAGGATTGACGATTTGTTATCAAATTGTGGTCGAACATCATCACGGCGTTCTTCATTGTATCTCGACGCCGGGTAAAGGAACTGAATTTTGGATCGAGATTCCTATTCAACAAGTTATCAGTTCTTAAGCCAACCCTACCTACTGAGTCCGTTTATTTTAGCGTTGAGTGATGACGGTTATAAATAGGGCTTGCTGCATAAGTGTGTAAGGTAGACCAGATAGGGGTTTCAAGCCATTTTTCGACCAAACAAGTGCAAGGTTTTTACACTACCACCCTCTTATATCCTGGACTTTTCGCCGACCTAAGCACCAAATTTTCCCTCGACCGAGGGTTGAAACCATTGCAAGAAAGCCTATT
>CAZNNK010000761.1:0-3786 GCA_964574085.1 uncultured Coleofasciculus sp. | reverse complement strand
ACCTACACCTGTAAGCTCTCCCCATCCCCCTAACAATTGCGGTAAAACCTGATGCAACCCCCGCTTCAGCGTCTCCGTAGCGTTGAGTTCTTCAATCCCATCAAACAATCCCACCTGTCGTTCCCAGTATTTCCCCGTATCCCCTTCTGTGGTATGGCGTTGGTCAGGATTAGGATACACCACTGAACCGATACCCGACACCGTAGACCGAGGTAAAAAAGCCGTTGGCACTTGCCAAACCCGACTATTTTTCACCGTACCCGCTGCATATCGCAGTTGGTCAAACAAATAAGACCACCATGACCCCACATTCACCCGCATTGATGGGTCTTTTTCATACACCGCCCGCATAAACTCCAATTCCTCCGGTAAAAACAGGGCGCGGCGTTGGTCTGGAGTATCCTGAAGCTGGCACAGACGATTCATCGGGTCTAACCAGGTTTGCAGTTGGGCGGCGTCTGATGCAGCAATTGCCTGATTTATCAAGGGATTCACACCAATCGGTAACGCCGTCCAATAGGTTTGCCACTGAGACCCCAACCACCCTGACCAAGTAGCACTCTGTTCCCCTAAATCCGGCATCCAGTGGCGTCGCCTTAACTCGGCAAACACCAACTGCCCAATCCTAGACCATTCCGCCAGCAGGGTTTGACGGGCGGTTTGCATGGCAGACTTCACGTCTTTAGCGGGAAGAAGGGCAACAATCACATTAGGGAATCCGGCGGTGAGTAAGGCGGATGCTGACGGTTGCGGTATCCAAGGTCGAAACTCCGCCCACGTCTGCCCCAACCAATGGTCAATTAAGGGTTGCTGAAACAGACTCGGATAAATCAGGCTATCGGGTCCATAGCATTGTGCCAGCCGCCAGCAAAGTTTAGCCGAGAGATAATGCAACACCCAAGACCCTGCCCAGAAATCCCGCATTTTGCGACTGGCTTTAATTAACTCTTGCACCGGAGAAAAGCTAAAAGTTGCCAGATGGGGAGGGGAGGAGTTCGGGTCAGTTAATGCCCCAGCTAAAGCGGCGGTGAGGCTGGCTTGACTCCACACCGAGGCATCGGGTAAAACAGGTACTGCTGGCATGAGTAAGGCATCCTCTCCCAGTCGCTGACTCACGGCTTCGGGTAAGCAGCGCCATAGCCACCAAAAGAGTTGGCGGGAATCGATGGATTCTGGGGAGTTGGGGGGGCTGTCTGCGGGTGACGGGGAGGTTAACCGATAGTAATCAGTTACATTCACCGATAGAGGGAGTTCTGCCCCCGATAGCAGATGTGCCACCTTCAGCGTCGGCAGAGTCAGGGGCAACTGCGACCCATTCAGCAGGGCGCGATCGCTAGCTTCAGCTATTTGGTAGGCTTGGGATACAGTCGGGGTAGGATTGACCGATTCTAGGGCATTTAAAAAGACTTGAGCATTTTCCCCGGTCGAGTTTCTCAACCTATCCCGGTCAAAATCATAGAGTAATCCTTGGATTTTGGCTTGCCAGAAGGAATTAGACACGAGGGAATTGTGCGATCGCGAGAATCATCCGATTTACTCATTACTCTATCACAACAGCCTGAACAGTTATAAAGAGACTAGGAGTAAATATTTGGATATCAAAAACGTAGGGTGGGTTAGGCTGGAATTTCAACCGAAGCAATAACCGTTTAATGAACAATCAGCCGTAACCCACCGCTGTTAACGGGGAGGTGTAGTATTTAGGGTCTGCTGAATAAGTCTTGTGGTGGGGAGAGGCAATAGGGAATAGGCAATGGGCAATGGTTTCAACCCTCTGTCGAGAACGCGATCGCTAGCACGATTCAGGGATGTTGGAACCCAACCCCTACTGATCACCTATTCCCCAAATCGCGATCGCGCCATCATTACTTCCACTCACCAATATCTGTCCATCCTGACTAAAGCCAAGGGAGAAAATCGAACCCGAAAACCCTTCCAACATTGTCATCAACTCCCCAGATTCCAGATTCCATAACCCTAATCTGCCATAAGGACCTAAGGCACTGGCTAAAATGTTACCTGATGGATGCAGCGCCAAGGCATTCACAAACACAGGTTTAGGATTTTCCACTGGTGTCGAAACTAATTCCCCAGTTTCAGGATTCCAAACATTAACGGTTTCAGCAAAACTCTCACTTACCAAGACGTTTCCCTCCTGATTAAATGACAGCGCCCTTAAAGACTGAGGATGCTGGAGGATATGCTGGATTTCCCCACTCTGCCAATCCCATAGATGAATGGTACCATCCTCAGAACCACTGACAAGGAGTTCTCCATTGGGACTAAACGCCAGAGACAGGGTTAAATTTTCAATCTCAAATTGAAGCAGTTGTTCGCCTGTTTCTAGATTCCAGAGGGTAATTTCTGAGACAAACCCTAACCCTTCTCCTCTTCTTCCACTAGCCAGAGTTTTTCCATCTGGGGTAATTGCCAAGGATGGAATCATCCCTTCTTTCTCCTGGAGAGTCTTAATCAATTCCCCAGTTTTCAGATTCCAGAGTTTAATGGAACCGTCCTCAATACCTCCGCCACTCACTAAAGTTTCTCCATCTGGACTCATGGCGAGAGCCGTAACTTGATCCGAATGTCCAGAAAGTGTCCGCAACGGCTGACCTGTGTTTAGGTTCCAGAGTTTAATCGTTTGATCATCGCTACCCGTGGCGAAGAATTGTCCATCTGGGCTAATCGCGATCGCACCTACGGCATCTGTATGTCCCTTAATATTACGCAATAATTTGGCATCTTGCCAGGGTTGAGTCGGCGTAGCGGCGATGAGAGTCACATTTTCCGGACTTGGGGATACAGAGAGCGATCGCGGCACATTCGTGACGATGACAGACAGCACCGTTATCACCGTCAGGGCGACGAAAACCGCGTAAGAACTTGACCGACGACTCATGGTTAACCTTTTGGCACAACATCATCCCACCTGAATGGGTGAGATTGTTCCCTTAGACGACAGATAATGCCAAAAAGTATCCCATAAATATTATTCCTGTGCCAACAACAGCACAAAAAATGAGAGAAATTAATTCGGAGAGGGTACAACTTACAGAGAATCTAAGCATCGTGAAACTCCCAAACTACGGTAACGATGCCATGATCACTTGGAATGGCTCAATCAACCTCATACTTTCGGGTTAAATCAAATAATCTAGCTGAGAATTTTAATAAATATTTAATCTTTCTGCCGGATTCGTTGGATGTTGCCGACGAATAATTGTTACAGTCTTTGTCAAAACTCCGGCTAACTGAGCAATTAAACCCGATGGAATTTCAGAAATTACATTAACGTCCAACCAAAGAGACAATTGGTGCAGGATAGTTGCGGCGCGATCAAGGGGAGTTGGTATCATCACCATCGACTGTAACGTTTCGCAATATTCCCGGCGTTTCTGAAATGCTTGCTGGCGTTCAGTGTATGTAGTAGGCGCATAAAATTCAACCTCGCCAATTACATAAACTGACGTGCAATCAACGTCAAAACTACTGCCCACCGCAGCACCAGGACCGACAAAATCGGCATAAAACCGTTTTTGGATAATTAAGGCTCCCCGACAGTCAGGTGTAATCATTAGCAACTGTCCACTTTTCAACAAATTCAGGGGGACAGAGGGACAGGAAGAGTCGGTTGATGAATATCCAGAAGGCTCATGAGTTGGATGCATAGTTCACCTGACAGCAGCACGATATCTATACTGAGTCGTATCTCTCACTGTCAGGGCTGTCACGTATACACATCTGACGCTCACGACGACAAGTCGAGTGTATATCTGTGTGGTGGCG